>JAHJOS010000434.1 GCA_018820005.1 Alphaproteobacteria bacterium
ATCGATATCGCGACCCAGTACCTCGATCATGGCGCCCAGATAGTGGGCAAACGTGCTCGGCTGGGCGGGCTGGCCGTGTGTATAGGCCACGATCAACGTCGCCGTGTTGGCCTCGGCGGCGTCGATGTGGACGTCGTAAAGTGCCCGGGCCTTGGTCAGCAACAGATCAAGCCGCGTCTTGAGCCCGAGCTTGAACAGGGTGTGGTCAATGTCGTTGCGTGAACGCGCGGTGTGCAGGCGACCCGCCAGATCGGGTCCGAGCCGGGCTTTGAGCTCCTTCTCGATCTGGAAGAAATAGTCCTCAACTTCACCCGTATAGACCAGCTGGGCAGGGTCAACCTCGGCTGCAATGGCGCTGAGCGCGCGGGCGATGTCATGCCCCTGCCCTGCGTCAAGAATGCCGGTCTCGACCAGCATCACGAGATGGGCCTTGTCGATGGCCTCAAAGCCAGCGACGTGGTGGGTCTTGGCGCCGTCAAACAGAGGCCGCAGCACGGTGTCCTTGTAGACAGCATCGGGAAAAACGCTGGTATCGTCGAGACGTGGATCGGTCATGATCAGCCCTTAAGTCCGGCCAGCATGACGCCGCGCACGATAAAGCGTTGCAACACAAGGAACACGACCAGTGTCGGAATTGTCGCCAGTGCGGCGCCCGTCATGATCATTTCCCACTGGATCGACTGCTCGACCGCAAAGCTCGAGAGACCCACAGGCAAGGTGTAGAGCTCCTTGCTGGTGGTGACGATGAGCGGCCAGAAGAACGCTGTCCAATTGCCCAGGAAGGTAAAGATCGCCAGCGCCGAAATGGCGGGCATAACCAGTGGCATGGCAACCTTCCACCAGATTTCGAACTCGTTGAGTCCGTCGATGCGTGCGGCTTCGAGGAAGTCGTCGGGCACCGTTTCGAAGAACTGCTTCATCAGGAAGGTGCCAAAGGCGGTCATCATCCCGGGAAACATGATGCCCCAGTAGCTATCGAGCCACCCCAGCTGGCTCGACATCAAATACCACGGGATCACCAGCATTTCGGTGGGGATCATCAGGGTCGAGAGAATGGCCAGGAAGATAAAATAGCGGCCGCGAAATTCGAACTTGGCCAGGGTGTAGCCGACCAGGCTGTCAAAGAAGACGTTCGACAGCGTGACTGTTGTTGCCACCAGCGTGGAATTGGCGAACCAGCGCATGAAGCGGCCGTCAGACAGCACCTTGATGTAATTGTCGAAACTGGGCGCCAGCGGGATCAGCCGCAGATCATAGACCTGCCCCGCCGACTTGAGGGAGGTCGAGAACATATAGAGCAGCGGGGTGACCATCAGGAGGCCCCCGAGCAGCAGAACGGTCCAGGTCAGGATCAGTCCGGGCCGAATGCGTTTGCGGTTGGCTGGCAGCTCTGCGCCATAGGCGGTCATGTCAGCCATTTCAGCGGTTCCTCAACACAAACAACTGCCCAAGCGAAACGGCCAGCAGGATCATGAACAACACAACGGTCTGTGCGGCGGCGTAACCCATGTCGAAGGACGAAAATGCGGTCTGGTAGATCATCATCACGAGCGGCTTGGTGGAATTGAGCGGGCCGCCGGGATCGTTGGAGGTCATGTTGTAGACCTGGTCAAAGATGCGCAGGAAACCAATGGAGGAGAACACCACGAGAAATACCGTGGTGGGCTTGAGCAATGGCAGCGTAATCTTGCGCAGAATGGCCCATTCGCCCAAGCCATCGATGCGGGCAGCCTCGTAATAGGTCGACGGGATGGCCCTGAGGCCGGCCATGAAGATGATGATCTGAAAGCCCAGTCCCGCCCAGATACCCGTCACCATGATGGACGGCAGCGCCTGGGCTGGCGAGCGCAGGAACTGCTGTGCCGGAATATGGAGATTGGACAGGATGCCGTTGATCACCCCGATGGGGATGGGCTGGTAGAACCAGCGCCACACCCAGGCCATGGCAGCTGCTGTCGTCAGGAATGGGAGGAAGTACAGCGCCCGCAGGAAACTGTGCATGAACGTCACGCGATCGAGGAAATAGGCGATCGTGAAGGACAGCAGCAGGCTGATCGGCGTGCCGATGATCAGATAGGCAAAGGTGTTGCCGAAGACCTTCCAGAAGATAGGGTCGGCGAACAGCTTCTGGTAGTTTGCGATGCCGACAAATGTGGCAGGACGCAGCAGATCCCAGTCAGTGAACGAGATCCAGAACGCCGACAGTGTCGGATAGAACCGGATCCAGCTGTAGAAGACGATGGGCAGGGCCAGAAAGCTCCAGGCCCAGATCACCTTGCGCCCGCTCTGGGTCAGGACGAAACCGGTGCGGCCCTTGCGGGTCGCACCTTTCGCGTCAATGTCTGGGATGTTGCTCACGGTTTACTTCTTGGCAGCGTCGATGATGGCCTGTTCGGCCGCAGCAGCCTGATCGAGCGAGGCCTTGGGGTCCTGATTTTCCAGCAGGACGCGGTTGACCATGTCGATGGCGCCCTGGCGCTGCGCGGCCTCATCCACAAAGGTCGTGGTGTGGGCGTATTCCAGGCCCTTGAGGAAGGGGGCAAAGATCGGATCGGCCAGATTGGCTTCGGTCAACGCTGCCTCGCGACGCGCGGGCAGTTCACCCACGACGTCGAGCCACACCTGCATGGCTTCGGCCGAGGAGATATAGGCCAGGAACTTTTCAGCGGCGGCCTTCTTTTCGCCCGTGGCGCTGGAGCCGATGCCGTTGGCAAAGTAGCTGGCGTAATTGGAGCGGACGCCTTCGGCATTGGCAGGCAGTTCCACCACGCCCCATTCGAAATCGCTGATGGGGCGGAAAGCGCCGAGGCGGAAAGTGCCGTCAATGGTCATGGCAGCCAGACCGGCCTTGAACGCGGCCTGCCCCTCATCCATGAAGCCGGTCAATCCGACTTTGTGGACAGTCTGCAGATCGGTGTAGAAATTAAGCGCCTTGAGCCCGGCATCGCTGTCGTAGGCGACATTGCCATCGGCATCGTAGGGCTCGCCGCCCATCTGGCGCACGAGAACTTCGCGCCACCACTGGTGATCCTGGCCGGCCATGTCCATGGTCAAGCCTTCGGACGTGATATTGCCACCACCGTCGGTCTTGGTGGTCTTGGTCGCTACATCGATCAGTTCATCAAGGGTCGTCGGCGGCTGCACGCCAGCTTCATCGAGCAGCTTCTTGTTGTAGAACAGCGCCAGCGAGCGCACCGCAGTGGGCAGACCGTAATAGGCGCCGTCGCGCTTGATGGCCGACACGATCGGGAAGAAATCTGCTTCGATAGCGTCGGTCGGGAACATCGCGGAATCGAGCGGTTGCAACACGCCACCCTGCTGGAACTTGTCCAGCCAGCCGTAGAAGAACTGCAGCACATCGGGGCCATTGCCGCCGGCCTGTGAGGCAATAACCTTGGTCTGGTAATCGGCGTAGGGGAAGGTAACCTGCTTGACTGTGATGTCAGGGTTGGCCTTCTCAAAATTGGCGATGAGCTGGTCCATCGCGTTCACACGCGTTTCAAAAACATACTGCCAGTATTCGATTTCGACGGCCTGAGCAGAGCTCAGCGCCATAAAGCTGACGCCGGCAACCAGGCTGGCGAGCAAAAAGCCTTTGCGCATGTGAACCTCCTTGTGGTCCGCGGCACAGCTTGCAACAGCAGGCCAGACGGACAAATTCCCCTGAAAAGGAGGCCGGGCAAAACCCCCGCCTCCATCCCCTCAGGTCAGCCGACCCCGTCAAACTTGTCAATACAATAATCTACTTGAGTTATTTTGGTGGACTAAATAGCCTTTCGACAGGAGTGCCAGATGATCAAAAATCCAAAGCCGACAGGGTCAGCGAGACTGGCCATCGGTAGCAATCCTGAGCGCAATCGCAGTCACAACCGACGGGTTGTGCTGGATATGGTGCGTGCCCATGGGCCGCTTGGCCGCACGGAAATTGCCCGGCGCGCGCAGCTCACGGCACAGGCCGTCGCCAATATCGTCGATGAGCTCATTGGCGAGGATATGCTTGTTGAACTGGGCCGCCTGCGTTCGGGGCGCGGCCAGCCGCCATTGCAGTTTGCCGTCAACCCCAATGGTCCAATGACAGTCGGGATCGAGATCGCTACCGATCACATGGTGACAGTTCTCATCGATCTGTCCGGCCAAATTCGCGCGCAGTCGATCCGTCAGGTTACGGTTACCGATCCTGCCCATGTGTTGCCTGAGCTCAACGCTGCGGTCATTGGCATTCGCAACAGCTTGGGCGGGGACGCGGTGCGGCTGCTGGGTGTGGGCGTCGTGATGCCCGGGCCCTTTGAAATCGAGGGCATGAGTTCGGTCGGTCCTGCCACACTGCCGGGCTGGACGGGCCTGGATGTCAAATCCATCGCCAGCGCGGCCATCGGTGAGGCCGTCGAAATCGAGAATGACGCTACCGCTGCTGCCGTGGGTGAACGCCTTTATGGCGCGGGCCGCAATCACAGCAATTTTTGCTTTGTCTATTTTGGCGTTGGCCTTGGGCTGGGTGTCATCCACGAGGGTCGGCCGCTGCGCGGTGCGTTCGGCAATGCCGGGGAAATCGGGCACCTGGGGATTACGCCGCGCAACCGACCGGGCATCTATGGACCTGATGGCGCCCTTGAGCGCTTTGCCTCGCTCTATGCGCTGCGTGAGCGTCTCGGGGCTGCTGGGCTGAGTGGTGCGACAACGGACGAGTTGCAGCAGCTGCATGATCAGAACAATCCCGTCCTCCTGGCGTGGATCGCGGAGGCGGCGGACTATCTGGCGCCAACGATCGCAGCGATCGAGAACCTGCTCGATACCGAGACCATCATTTTTGGCGGGGCGCTGCCCGATTCCATTATCGATGCGCTGATTGCTGCCGTTGAGCCCCTGCCCGTCTCTGTCGCCACGCGGCGGGTTCGCACAGCGCCACGCGTCATCCGTGGCCAGACCGGCCAGCTGACCGCAGCATTGGGCGCCGCGGCACTGCCCATGCTTGAAACGATCACGCCGCGCCTTCACCTGAGTGCCCGGATAGCCGCCGAATAGGACATTGCCATGTTGACTGCCCGCGAACGCATCGAGCGCCAGAAGTCCCGTCCCGCGCTGGTGACCCTGCATCGGGCGCTGTCGCGGCTGAAATCGACGCTGACCGTGATGAATACGGGCGCCCACCCGGACGATGAACATTCAGGCATGCTGGCTGCGATGCGGTTTGGCATGGGCATGCGGGTGGTCGTGGCCTGTTCGACCCGCGGCGAAG
>JAHJOS010000052.1 GCA_018820005.1 Alphaproteobacteria bacterium
CGCCGACGAGCGCCCAGCCCGCTTTCTGCAGAAAACTGCGCCGTCCCGAAACATTGGCAATGCGGCGGCTGCGGCTCTCGGCCGCCGTGTCCATCCATCCAAGAAGCGAGTCTATTAGTTTGGCCATATGCCATCTCCGATGCTGAAGGGGTGATAGCGGGCGGGGATGATCGCCCGCCCGCGAGCAGGTCAGTGCTGAACGGCGTGCTGGTTATCGAGGTAGGACTGGATCGAGGGGACCTTCATGTCGAAAGCGTTGAACAGGCTGTCGAACTGCTCGCGGCTGTTGATCAGCCCCTTGGAGCGAATGATCCCATGCTCATCCATCAGCACGGCATAGGGCAGCCGCGCGACGCGATAGGCCAGGCCGAGCTCTGTCGAGACAACATAGGGGTACTCGCTCAGCTGGGCGGTTTGGATGAACCGCTCGTGCTGGGCCTTCTGCCCATCGCTGGCCAGCACCACGTCGAGCCAGCGCCCCTCGGCCTTGCGCACGGATTCGATGACCGGCAGCAATTTCTTGCACACCGGGCACGTCGGCGAGAGGAAAAACACCAGGGTTGACCGGCTTGGCTTGGGGCCCAGCGACACGGTGCCGCCGGTCAGGCTGGGCAGGTTGAACAGCGGCGTCTGCTGCCCCACCTCGGGCCCCGCGTCGTTGACCAGCGCCCCCATGGGCGAAACCCGTTCGAACAGCACGCCGATCTGGCGGGCCAGGGCAAACAACCCGATCGACAGCGCAATCATCATGGCAAACAGGGCGCCCACGGCAAAGACAAGTGCATTCATGACATATTCCTTTTTGGGCCGGACTAGCGCGTCAGCCGGGCGACTGAGGCATTGGTGAGAATTTGCTCGGCGAGGATGAACCCGGTCCACAGCGCGAACCCGGACGCCAGGGCTGCCACCGCGCCGCCGGCATCGAGCGAAAAGGGGGCAGTCGCGACGCCGATGGCCGCGATTGCCATCAGCACCAGGTTGCGGATGACCAGCGGCCACCCCAGCGGCTGGCCTGCCCCGCCGCAGCCGCACTCGATCGTCGTCCTGCCGCGCCTGATGTTGACGGCCATGCCGGTGGCGTAAACGCCCAGCATGGCCATGCCGAGCAGCAGGCCCGCCACCTGGCCGCCCGGTATCAATTGCAGCAGCACGACCAGGATTTCGGCGCCGACGATGGCCATTGAAGCGGAGACAACCAGACGCTCCGGCACCAGATTGTAATCGGCGACAAAGCCGGTGAACTCGGTGAAATCAGATGCCTTGTGCCAGGCGGCCCTTGCGAACAGCAGCGACAGGAAAACCGTAACCGTCGCCGTCAGCAGGGACGCCATGGTGACCCCGGTCACGGCGTCACCAGCATCGTCGTAGCAAAGCCACTGACGCTGTGCTCGGCCACCTTCTTGGCAGCGAAACGGGCCGTCGGGTCCACGTCATATTTATAGACCATGCCCTCTTTCATGCTGAAGCCATAGAGCTCGGGCTTGTCGCCATCGGTGACCGAAACGGCAACCAGATCAGCCAGCGGCGAGCGATAGAGCAGTTCGTTGTTCTTGAGGTCGTAGGCCCAGACTTCCTCGGAGCCATGATAATGGCTGCCATCGTGATGCTCGGACGCCATGGGCACGAAAAGCACGCCATTGGCCTCGTTGTAGCTCACCACGGAATAGCCGCTTGTCCCCCAGTTGCCTTCGACGCCGTCGGCAATCGGGGTAACACTGAGCTTCTTGATGACGCCGCCGCTATCGGACAGGCGGTAGACATTGGCGTGGTAGGAAATAAACAGCAGGTCGCCGCCTGCGCGATCGGACGACAGATAGATCGGGTCCGCATCCGGATCGAAGATCATTTCGCTCTTCTGGCTCTCGAAGCTGGCGCCATCAGCACTCAGCGTAAAGCTGGTGAAGGCGCCGTCGTTGCAGATGGCCGAGAAGCCCAGCATGTCGCGCATCGGGTAGATGCCAAAGCAGCCCGGGGCCGGCACTTCCTGCACCACTTCGCCCTTTTCCAGATCGACCACGGTCACCGATGTCGCCGGGGTGGCGTTCTGCACAAAGGCGAACTTGCCGTCAGCGCTCAGCTGCAGCAGGGAGAGATCGTCGGTGTATTGGGCCAGCTTGTAGGGAAGCAGGATTTCCTTGGTCAGCTCGTTCTTC
>JAHJOS010000435.1 GCA_018820005.1 Alphaproteobacteria bacterium
AAATCAGCGTACCGACAACGGTAAAGACACTCAGGATCAGGATGAAGCTGCCGGCCAGATACATGTCCTGCATCTTGAGCGACTGCAGCAGCAGTGGCCCGGTCGTGGGCAGATTGAGCACCACGGCGGTGATGATATCGCCCGAAAACAGAGCCGGCAGGGCCCAGCCGACGGTTGAGATGAACGGATTGAGCGCAACGCGGACAGGATAGGTCCACACCACCTGAGACTCGCTAAGGCCCTGTGCATAGGCCGTCTCGACATAGGGCTTGCCCAATTCATCGAGCATGTTGGCTCGCATCACGCGGATCAGGCCGGCCGCGCCGCCGGTCGCCAGCACTACCAGCGGGATCCAGACGTGCTGGAGCAGGTCGACCACCTTGGCCGCACTCCAGGGCGCGCTCTGGAACTGTGGCGAGAACAGGCCACCCACGTTGAGATTGAGATAGACGAAACTGATCCAGAGCAGGATCAGCGCCAGCAGAAAATCGGGAATGCCCTTCCCCAGAAAACCGAACACCGTGAATATGTAGTCGAGCACCGAATATTGCCGGGTGGCCGAATACACGCCGATGGGAATGGCGATGATCCAGGTGAAGACCAGGCTGAGCGTCGAAATGGCGAGCGTGATCGCCAGGCGGTCCCAGATCAGGCTGGAAACCGGCGCATTCCACTGCAGCGAGTAACCGAAATCACCGTGCAGCACGATGCCGCTGATCCAGCGCCAATACTGCACAAGAATGGGGTCATTCAGGCCATATTGCGCCCGCATCGCCGCCTCCTGTGCCTCGGTGATGTACTCACCCTGATGGCGCAGTTCGGCAGCATAGGCCGTGATGTAGTCGCCCGGCGGCAACTGGATGATCACGAAGGAAATAAGCGAAATAAAGATGAGCGTCGGGATGGCCAAAAGGGCGCGCCGGACGATGAAGGCGATCATGGTGGGTTCCTCCTGGACGGGCCGTCTATGCGCGGTTCAGTCCAAGCTCTTGCTGAGGAATCCGAGGCGGGCGCAGCGCTCGCCTCGGATCACGGATCGACCTAGTTTTGGTCCAGCCAGAACTGCTGCGTGCGGGCGATGCCCACGCCGCGGAAAATGTCATCCTGCACCAGGTCAGGCTGAACATTGTGCATCTTGGTCGACACGATGTTGACCACCGCGCCACCGCCGTAGACGCCAATCACATAACCGGCGTCCACGAAGTCACCGATCATCTCGTTGACTGCTGTGTCGGCCTCTTCAAGTGTCAGTGCCTGCGACGCGACATCCCAGGCGGCGAACATGGCCCGGACGGCACTGCCTTCTGGCGGCTCGATACCGCTGACACCGTCGGTCTGGTACCACTTGAAGTACTCATTGCCATACGACTGGCTTCCCAGCATGAGACGTGGATCGGCGGGGGACATATGTCAGGCGGTCAAACGGGATCCACTGCAGCTGGAAGTCGTTGTTGTCGCGGTTATTGTCCCACTGCGTACGGTCGATGACGCGCGGCAGCAATTCGATACCCACATCGGCAAACATGCCCGAGAGCAGCTCCAGCGTCTTGGCATGGGCGGCGTCATTTGCCTCGATGGTCAGGCTCAGGCGCTGGCCATCTGAACGCAGGCGGAACCCTGCCCCGTCACGTTCCGTCAGGCCGGCCTGATCGAGCAATGTATCGGCCTCTTCAGGATCATACTCGGTCCAGTGCGATGCCAGTTCCGCATTGTAATAAGGCGACCCTTCAACTGGTGCGGTCTGGATGGCCTTGGCCAAACCCGACTGCGTCAGCTCGATGATGGCTTCACGATCCACTGCAGCGGACATGGCGTGGCGGAAATCCTGGTTCTGCAGCAACGTCTGCAACACCGGGTCCTTGGTGGTCAGATTGGGGACAATTGACCACACGTTGGAGTCACGGCCCGAAACAACATTGTAGCCGCCACGCGCTTCGTTTTCCTTGAAGAACGTGTAGTTATCGAGCCCCATGTAGCGGGCCTGCATGTCGATCTGCCCCTGAGCCACCATCAGATTGAGTGTTTCAGGATCCTGAAACAGGCGGTGTTCGATCCGGTCGATATAGGGGAGCTGGTTTCCCTCCTGATCGACGGCGTAGTAATAGGGGTTACGCACCATCGAGACCACTTCCGCAGGGGCCGGCTTATCGATCTTCCATGCGGTCAGGACTGGCAACTCAGGGTTCGCCCACCAGGCCGTCACTACGCCCTTGGAGCCCCAGAGGCCCTTCCAATCTTCCACGCCGAACTTTTTGGCCGCCGCTGCCAGTTCATCGGCACTGGCATAGTGGTCGTTGTACTGGCTCAGATAGTGCTTGGGAAACAGGAAGCTGGGACGATCCAGGCTTGGCTCGCCCGTCGAGTCCTT
>JAHJOS010000053.1 GCA_018820005.1 Alphaproteobacteria bacterium
CACCGAGCTGCGTGCTTTCGCCGATGGCACGGTCACGGCGCTCAAGATCGAACCGGGTCAGGTCATGCAGCCCGGTCAATATGCCTTCACCGTTGCCAGTGACGGCGCCCGCGATGCCGTATTCAATGTCGACGAGGGCATTTTGACCGACAGCTTTGCTGCGCAGGATTTCAGCGTACACCTGTTTGACCAACCCGATGTCGCGGCCAGCGCAACGCTGGGCGAAATCGCGCCGACCATCGACAAGAGCACAGGCTCGGTGAAGGTGAAGCTGAAAATGGCAAGTCCACCGGGCCAGATGACCTTGGGCTCGGTCGTGACGACCCTGGCTCAGTATCAATCGACAAAAGCCGTGGTTCTGCCGGCCAGCGCCTTGACGTCAGACGGCGGCAAACCGGCGGTGTGGATCGTCGCCCCTGACACCAACAGCGTGTCGCTCCGGCAGGTTACCCTGCAGATGTTCGACAGCAAATCACTCGTGATCACGGCGGGTCTCGAGGTCGGTGAGCGCGTCGTAACCGAGGGCGCCAGCCTGATCTTTCCGCATCAGATCGTTGCTTTCAAGGAATAGCTTAGATGAAAGCTCCCTATTTCGCCCTTGCGGTATTTGGTGCGGCCTTGTCGCTGGCGGGGTGCCAGGCGCCGGTGGAAAAACCGGCCGCTGCTCGCCCTGTGCTCACCAAGGTTCTGACGCTTGAAGCCGAACCGGCGGTCAAGTTCGCCGGCGAGGTGGCGCCGCGCTATCAGACCGACATGAGCTTTCAGACATTTGGCAGGGTGGTCGAACGCTCAGTGGAGGTTGGCGACGCAGTTACCGCAGGCCAGCAGATTGCCCGGCTCGACCCGACCAGCCAGGAGTTGGCGATCCGGGCCGCGGAAGCCAATCTAGCAGCTGCCGATGCACAGTTGAACAATCTGCTCGCGGTCGAAGATCGGCAAGGCAGCTTGCTCGATCGCGGGACGATCTCCGACACCGTTTTCGAAACGGCACAGCAAGCGAGCCGTTCCGGCGCGGCAGCCGTGGCGAAGGCCCGTGCCCAGTTGGACAAAGCGCAAGAACAGCTGGCTTACACAACATTGCGGGCCGACACGGATGCCGTGGTGACGGCAGTGGGGGCCGATCCGGGCCAGACGGTAGCCGTCGGGCAGACTGTCGCCACCTTGGTGCGGCCGGAACAGCGCGAAGCGGTGATTTCAGTCCCTGAGGGACTGGCTGGACGGCTCAATGTCGGCGACACCTTCGTGGTCACCAAGCAGCTGGCGCCCGATATCACTGCCGAAGGTCGTATCCGGGAAATCGCGCCGCAGGCCAACGCCAACACGCGCAGTATCGAGGTCCGTATCGCACTGGACGATGCATCGACGAAATTCACGCTGGGATCGACGATTATCGCCAGCCTCAAACAGGCAACGGCCAACCAGCTGGTCCTGCCAGTGACCGCAGTATTTGACGGCGCCGGTGGCCCCAGCGCATGGGTCGTCGATCTCGCAAAGCAGAGCGTATCGCAGCGGCCGATCAGCACGATTCCCCGTGATGCAGCGACCGTAGAGATTACCAAGGGGCTTTCTGTGGGGGACACGGTCGTGATCGCCGGCGTTCATAGCCTTGAAGATGGCCAAACTATAAAGCTCGACCAGGGACACACGCCATGAAGACCTTCAACCTTTCCGAATGGGCGCTCGACCACAAATCGCTCGTCTGGTTCTTCATGATCGTGCTGACGGTGGCGGGGGTGTTCTCCTACCTCAATCTGGGGCGCGAGGAAGATCCCAATTTCACGATCAAGACCATGGTGATTGTCGCAGAATGGCCCGGCGCATCGGTCGACGAAACACTCAATCAGGTCACCGACCGGATCGAGAACAAACTCGTTGAACTTGTTGGTCTCGACTACACCAACAGCACCACCACCGCAGGGCGCGCCCTGGTCAATGTTCACCTCAAAGACACCGTACGCGGTGACGCCGTAACCGCCGCCTGGACGCAGGTGCGCAACATGATCGGCGATATTTCCATGACGTTCCCACAAGGGACGCTTGGGCCGTTCTTCAATGACCGGTTTGGCGATGTCTATGGCAATATCTACGCCTTCACTGCCGATGGGCTCACGGATCGGCAATTGCGGGACTATGTCGAGATCGTCCGCAAAAAAGTGCTCCAGGTGCCGAACGTCGGACGTGTTGACCTGGTCGGCGCGCAGGATGAGGTCATCTATCTTGAGTTCTCTCCACAGAAGCTGAAGGCTTTCGGACTTGATATCCAATCGATCGTCGCGGCCATTCAGGCCCAGAATGCTGTCACGCAGTCCGGGGTCGTGCAGGCAGGTGATGACCGCGTGGCCATTCGCGTCGGCGGTGCATTCACTTCTGAGGACAGCATTCAGAGCATCAATCTACGCGTGGGTGATGTCTTCTTTCGCCTGTCGGATGTCGCCACGGTAACACGTGGCTATGTCGACCCGCCGAGCCCTCAGTTTCGCTACAACGGGCAGCCGGCCATCAGTCTGGCGATCGGCATGGCTCCGCAGTCCAATCTGCTCAAATTCGGAGAGGCTCTCGACAAGACACTCGAAGAGGCAATTGCGGATCTGCCCATTGGCGTGGGTGTGCATCAGGTTTCCAATCAGCCTGAGGTGGTCGATGAGGCTGTGAGCCATTTCATTCGCAGCCTGATGGAAGCAGTTGCGATCGTTTTGGCAGTCAGTTTCGTCAGCCTGGGCATGCGGGCCGGCTTTGTCGTGGCACTGGCGATCCCTATCGTGCTGGCAATCACCTTTGTCGTCATGGAGTATCTGGGAATATCGCTGCAGCGGATTTCTCTGGGTGCCCTCATCATCGCGTTGGGACTGCTGGTCGACGATGCGATGATCGCGGTCGAGATGATGGTGTCGCGCCTTGAAGCAGGCGACACGCTGCGGAAGGCAGCCACCCACGTCTATACCTCCACAGCCTTTCCTATGCTCACCGGCACGCTGGTGACTGTCGCCAGCTATATTCCCGTAGGGCTCAACGACAGCTCGGCAGGCGAATTCGTCTATACACTCTTTGTCGTCATCGCCGTTTCGCTGATCGTGTCCTGGGTTGTGGCCGTGCTGTTCACGCCGCTGTTGGGCGTGCTGATCCTACCCAAGACCATCAAGCACAAGGCACATGGCCCCGGCCGCGTCGCTCGCGGTTTCAGCAAGTTGCTGAACTTTTGCATGCGGCAACGTTGGCTCACGATCGGTGTGTGCTTTGCCGCGCTGGTGCTGTCAGTCGGCGGCCTGCGTCTTATAGAACAGCAGTTCTTCCCCAGTTCTGACCGCGTTGAACTGGTCGTGGACTTCAATCTGCCCCAGGACAGCACCATTGCCGCGACCAAGGCCCAGATGGATTGTTTCGAGCAGGAAAAGCTGGTCGGCAATGCGGATGTGGAACACTGGAGTTCCTATGTCGGCCAGGGCGCCAGCCGCTTCCTGCTGACCTTTGATCCCGAGCCGCAGAACCCCTATGTCGGCCAGGTCATCATCGTGACCAAGGACCTTGAGGCCCGCGATCGGCAACGCATCGAATTGCAGGCCTGGCTCAATGAGGCCTTCCCGGGCACAGATACCTTCGTCAAGCTGCTCGATATTGGCCCGCCTGTTGGCCGCCCGGTTCAGTATCGCATCAGCGGTACAGATACCCAAACCGTTCGAACACTCGCCAATCTATTGGCGGGGATCATGGGGCAGAACGATCATCTGACCAGTGCCACCTTTGACTGGAACGAGCCTTCGCGCGTGGTCAAGGTCAATGTGCTGCAGGACAATGCTGCTCAACTGGGCGTGACTTCGGCCGATATTGCCTATGCGCTCAACGGCATTGTCGGCGGCGCTACGGTGACGCAGGTCCGCGACGCGACGTATCTGGTCAAGGTCATTGGTCGCGCCACAGCGCAGGAGCGCAACTCGATCGAGATGCTGCGTAACACGACCATTACCTCGTCGCGGGGATCGGTGCCGTTGGCGAGCTTGGCAACCTTTGGCTATGAACTCGAGCAACCCGTGATCAAGCGTCGCTCCGGCCTCATGACCATCACGCTCAAGGCAGCTGTCATCGACAAGTCGCAGCCGGCGACCATTGCTGCTGACCTGGCGCCCGCCATTGACGCGTTCAGGGCGAACCTGCCGGCGGGCTATTCAGTGGAAGTTGGTGGCAGCGTCGAGTCGAGTGCTCAGTCCCAGGAGCCGATCTTTGCGATTGCCCCGCTCATGCTGATCGTCATGGCAACGCTGCTGATGCTGCAGCTGCAGAGCTTCCAGCGCATGGTGCTGGTATTTGCGGTGGCGCCGCTTGGGCTGATCGGCGTGGTCGCAGCAATGTTGTTGAGCGGCGCTCCGCTGGGCTTTGTCGCCTTGCTGGGCGTGCTGGCACTGGTCGGCATTTTGATCCGCAACTCGGTAATCCTGGTGGTGCAGATCGAGCACCTGCGCG
>JAHJOS010000436.1 GCA_018820005.1 Alphaproteobacteria bacterium
TCATCGTCATCGACGAGGTCTCGATGGTCGACGAGGCGCTGGGCCGCGACCTGCTCAGTTTCGGCACCAAGGTGCTGGTGCTGGGCGACCCGTTCCAGTTGCCGCCGGTGCAGGGCGCGGGCTTCTTCACCGCCCATGATCCCGACATCATGCTCACCGAAATCCATCGCCAGGCCCGCGACAACCCGATCATCCGCATGTCGATGGATATCCGCGAGGGCGACCATCTCGAACACGGCCGCTATGGCGAGTCCCTCGTCATCAGCCGCGAGGATGTCGACCGCCAGGCCGTCATGGAGGCCGACCAGGTGCTGGCCGGCCGCAACAAGACCCGCGTCGCCTACAACGACCGCATGCGCGAACTCAAGAACATGCCGCGCCACGAACCCGTCGTCGGCGACCGCCTCGTCTGCCTGCGGAACAATCCGCAGAAAAAGCTGCTCAACGGCCAGATCTGGACCGCGGCAGAAGTCAAGAAACGCTCCGGCGGGCGCTTCTCCATGCTGCTCGACCCCGACGAGCCGGCGACGGGCAAGAACAAGACCCAGGCCAAGGTCATCAGCCATCTCGCCTTCTTTTCCGGCGAGGAGGACAATCTGAGCTGGCCCGAGCGCAAGCAGTTCGACGAATTCACCTTCGGCTACTGCCTCACCGTCCACAAGGCGCAGGGCAGCCAGTGGGATAATGTCTACCTCTTCGACGAGAGTTTTGTGTTCCGCGAGGATCGCAAGCGCTGGCTCTATACCGGCATCACCCGCGCCAGCGAGCGGATTACGGTGGTGACCTGACTTCCTCAAGATGAGGTGCTGCATGGCACTAGATGAGTTCGAGAAGAAGTTCTTGGCTGCCCAATCGGCGACGGATGGACCTGTCGATGAGCACGCGTTTCGACTTGCGCTCGATGAATGCCGCAATCACTTCAGGCAACTCCTGGTCGATGCCAGAGGTGAACAGTTGCGGCGCCTGGAAGCCCAAGCAGGCACCTTTCGAAAAGAGATTTTCCTTAAGTGGCAGAATGGCTTCGAAGAGTTGGCCACGTTCCTGTACCTCTGCGAGGAGGTCGGTCGCACTCTCTTGACCAGTAAAGACAATCAAGGGGCGAGCGGTTGGAAGCACAGAGCGCTGTTCGCCACGCATGCCAGGTGTCTGCGCGTGGCCAGAGAGATTGAATGGCTTCTGCTTGGTGGCTTTGCAGATGGCGCCTTGGGCCGTTGGCGCACCTTGCACGAGCTGTCCGTTGTCCTGGGGTTACTAGCATCGCGCGACGAAGAGCTGTCGCGTCGCTATATCCTGCATAGAGCCACTGAAAATCACCGTGCGGCGAATGTGTACAACAAGTTTCACACCCAGACGTCGAGCCCTCCAATTGGAGATGAGATTATGCTGCAATTGGCCTCCACGGCGGAGGATCTGAAAAGGGAGTTTGGATCAAATTTCTCAAAGGATTGGGGGTGGGCAGAGGAGGTGGTCGGCAAGGAGAGGGTGACCTTCGCTGACATTGAGGCATTGCAGAGTCGAGATTTGATGCGGCCCAACTACAAGTGGGCAAGCGACGATATTCACGGCGGATTCAACGCCACCGGCGGGACTCTGGGCACAGATGGCTTGCCTACATCACAACTATTAGTCGGTCCGAGTATATCAGGCCTACTGGACCCCGCACATTGGACCGGATTGGCGTTGATGGACGCCACAGTTGAGCTGCTGCGATTCCGGCCGACGCTGGATCGAATTGCTTTGATGGATTTGGTGCGGGAGGGCGCAGAGGGAGTTCGCAACTCGTTCTACAGAATCCATATTGAGCAGACGGCAGGATAGCTTTGATCTTGGGCGGACGGTGGTCATGATATGCGATTGCATCTTGGTTTCCTCCCTGTGTCCTGGAGGCGGTTGATGTTACCTGCCCTCAATCCCTACATAGGTAAGCTCGTTTGACCCGACTGCCTGCCAACGCGACGTGCCTGGAGTGACCTTTTGGATATCCGCCCCCACCTGAGCATCATCGGTGCCGGCAAGTTTGGCACCGTGCTGGCGCGTGCGGCAGTGGAAGCCGGCTATGACACGGTGCTGGCCCGCTCCGGTCCGCCCGAGAGCATCGAGATGCTCGTCGATATCCTCGCCCCCGGCGCCAGAGCCGTGACGCTGGCCGACGCCGTAGCCCATGCCTCGATGATCATTCTCGCCGTGCCATCCTGGCGGTTCCGCGAACTGCCACCCGACACCTTTGCCGGCAAGATCCTGATCGACACCATCAACTACTGGGAGCAGACCGACGGGGTGATCCCCGAATTTGCCGAAGCGCCCGCCGACACCAGCCTGGCGGTACAGCGGCACTTTCCCTCCGCGCGGCTGGTCAAGAGCCTCAACCAGCTCGGCTACAACCAGTTTCGCGACGAGCGGCAACCGCGCGGCACGCCCGGCCGCATCGGCATGGCGGCCGCCGGCAACGACCGCGACGCGGTGCGTTCGGTCCTGCGGCTGATTGATGATCTGGGTTTTGACCCGGTCGATGCCGGGCCGCTCGCCGCCGGCGCGGCGCTGGGCCCGGGCGGTCCCGCCTTCGGCGTCGTCGAGACCCGCGACCGGTTGCTGACGCAGCTCGGTCTTGAGGTCGAGGCACGCTAGCCGTCAGGCCGGCACCACCACCACCTTGCCTTTGACATGGCCTTCGGCCACCCAGGCCAGCGCCTGATCCGTTTCCGCCAGCTTGAACCGTCGGTCGATGACAGCACGCAGCGCTCCGGCGGCGAGCATGCCCGCCAGCTCCTGCATGTCTGCCGGCAGCGGACGCCAGAACAGCAGCGACACGCGCTTGCCCTGTGTCTTGCCTTTGGTTGCGCCGAACAGGGCTGTCTGCAAGAGGCTCGCAACACTGCCACCGGCAAGGACATAGGTGCCGCCATCGGCAA
>JAHJOS010000437.1 GCA_018820005.1 Alphaproteobacteria bacterium
ATATGGCGCGGGCCATGCTGACGCTTTACGAGACCTATCGCCGGACCAATGAGCGCCTCAACAGCGTCGATGCCGTGCTGACCCGCGATCCGCAGTCCGGCATGCAAACGGCCTACGAGGAGGTGCGCGACTTCTTCCACTATGCCGACAATTACATCGACCCGTTGGATCGTGCTGCCGAGGCGCTGGCCGGTGAGCTGGGCGAATTCGGGCCCGACCGGCTCAACCGGCTGATCGGCTATTGTCAGGAAGCCCATGATTTGCGCGTGGTGCTGACCGCCCCAAGCCGCCCCGATTTGATCAAGGATTATGATCGCGCCAGTCGCACCCTCGCGATCAACACACGGCTTGATCCGCCGACGCTGTTCTTCCAGATCGCTGCCCATCTGGCGGGCATGGAACAGACCACGCTGCTCGATCAATTGCTCGACGCCGCCAGCTTCAAGACCGCCGAAGCGCGGGCCATTGCCCGCATGGGACTGGCTAATTATTTCGCCGGCGCCCTGCAGATGCCTTATGGCGCCTATCTCAAGGCGGCCGAAGCGCATGGCTATGATATTGAGGAGCTGGGGCATCTGTTTGGGGCCAGTCTCGAACAGGTCGCCCATCGTCTTTCCACCATGCAGCGACCACGCGAGCGCGGCGTGCCGTTCTTTTTCGCGCGGGTCGATGCCGCTGGGACCATCACCAAGCGCCACTCAGCGACGGCGCTGCAATTTGCCCGCTTTGGCGGCGCCTGCCCACTGTGGAATGTGCATCGCGCCTTTGAGGCGCATGGCCAGATCATCCGGCAATTGGCCGAGACGCCGGATGGCAATCGCTATCTGTGCCTGGCCTGGTCGAGCGAGAAGCGCAGTGGCGGCTATAAAGGCATCACGCGCCGTTATGCCTATGCGCTGGGTTGCGAAATCAGCCATGCCGGGCGGCTGGTTTATGGCAGCGATATCGATCTCGCGCGCGACAGCTTTGATCCTATCGGCATCTCGTGCCGCATTTGCGAGCGCCGCAACTGCACCCAGCGCTCGGTGCCGCCGCTGGCCAGCAGCATTTCCGTTCATGCTGACCGGCGCGCCGTGGTGCCTTACGACATCGACTAGAACGGCCGCGCAACGGCGGCCCTTTGTGAAAACGGACCTCGCACAGCCAGACGACCGTCTTGCATGACCAAAACGCGGTCGGCGAACTGGTTCAGCATATGCTGGTCATGGCTGACCAGAACAATTGCTGTTCCGTCCAACGCTGCGCCTGACAGCAGATTCAGCACCTGCTGCCGGGCAATCGTATCGAGTGCGCTCGTAGGCTCGTCCGCAAGGATGATTGCTGGCTGGCCAATGGTTGCCCTGGCGACCGAGATGCGCTGGCACTGGCCCGAGGATAGTTGGCCGGGCAGGCTCTCGGGATCAACAGCACCCAGCCCGACCTGTTCAAGCGCCGCAGCGGCGCGGTCGCGGCGTTGTTTTTGAGACAGTCGAGGAAGATGCCGGGCCGTCAGTGGCTCTGTCAGGCTGCGCCAGATTGCCCAGCGGCTGTTCAGGCTCACCACTGGATCCTGGAAAACCGGCATGATCGACCCTGGGCGGTTCAGCGCAACGGAGCGTTTGAGAGTTCCGGCATAGGGCCGTTCCAGCCCGCCGAGCAGGCGCAGCAGGGTGGATTTTCCACATCCTGACGGGCCGGTAATACCCAGAATTTCGCCAGCGTACACCGAGACGTCGCAATCCGATATCGCGTCGTGCCCGCCATAGCGCATGCCAAGACCTCTGCCTGACAAGCAGATTTCGCCTTGATGCTCGCGCCCCTTCCTGCTGGGAACACCTACGGCAGAAAACAGGTTCTGGACGTAGCGGTTCGAACTGATTGACAGTGCCTGTGGCGTCCCTGTCTCGAGAATGCGACCCTCATCGCAAAGGGCAATCCGGTCGGCGTGGCGCAGCACAAGCCCCAGGTCATGGCTGATCAGCAGCACTGCACTGCCACTGGCCTTGAGGGTGGCGAGGACAGCGTCGGCTCGATCGGTATCGAGGGCGCTGGTTGGTTCATCGGCAACCAGCAAGGCCGGCGCGTGTGCTGTTGCGGCGGCGATGGAGGCACGCTGCAGCATGCCCCCGCTCCACTGGTGGGGGTATTGATCGATGGCTCTTGCCGCGTCGGCAATGCCTGCCTGTGCCAAGCGTTCGCAAACAACACCCGCTGCGGGTCGCTCGCCATGCACTGCCCACGCCGCAGAGACATGGGTTTGCACCGTACGGAGCGGATCGCAGGCCTGATAGGGGTCCTGCGCCACATAGCCGATGGCCCTGCCGCGCAATTGACGCAGTGCGGCCTCATCAAGCGTCAACACGTCCTGCCCTTGAAAGGTCAGGCTGCCCGAGGTCTGGGCGCCCGGCGGGAGCAATCCCAGAATGGCGCGGGCAATGGTGGTCTTGCCCGATCCCGAGGGACCGACAAGTGCCAGACACTCCCCAGCTCGTATGGTCAGATCAATCCCTTGCACAACGGTAGGACCGGCACCGTAACCAATGGTCAGGCGCTTGCAGGCCAGCAGGACATCGCTCATGAGCGCCCTCGCGGCGCCAGCGTATCGCGCAGCCCATTGCCCAGCAGGTTGGCGGCCAGCACGGATGCAAAGATCAGCGTTGCCGGCGCCAGCAGCAGCCAAGGCGCAATGGGAAAATAAAAGCGCGACTCTGCCAGCATCGCGCCCCATTCGGCATAGGGTGGCTGCACGCCAAGTCCGAGGAAGGAAAAACCGGAAACCGCAGCGATCATGCCGCCAAGTCCCAGTGTGGCCACCACGGCCAGTTGCAGGGCAACGCCGGGCAGGATGTGGCCGAAAAGTATCCGACCCCAGCCAATCCCGGCCATGCGCGCCGCCAGAACATCGGGCCTCTGCCGCGCCGTCAGGGTCAACGACCGGGCGAGCCGGGCGTAGTAGGCCCAGTCGGCAAGAATCAGGGCCAACAGAAGATTGAAAAGGCCCGGGCCGAGAACGCCGATGACAGCAATCGCCAGCACCAGTCCGGGGAGTGTCATCACCACGTCGACCAATCGCATCAGAATCAGGTCGATCCACCCGCCGGCAAGTCCGGCTAGGGTGCCCACGACCAGCCCTATGCCAAAGATCGCGGCAAGGACCAGGCTCGCCGCACCAATGGATCGATGCGCCCCGTCCAGCACGCGCGACAGCACGTCCCGACCCGTGGCATCGGTTCCCAACCAGTGGCTTGCACCGGGCGGTTGTAGCGCAGCGGCATAGTCGGGCCAGTTCGGCTCGAATGGGGTCAACGCCGGACCAAGAATTGCCATTGCGAGCAAGAGCATGCAGAGGGCAAGGCCAAGCCGGAATCCGCCATGCCCAAGCAGTTGCGGCCACAGCCGTCGTGACGTGTTGGGCCTAAAGGCCGGAACCGGCGGACGGGCCACGCTGGCGAAACGGTCGAGAGCGCTCATGCTGGCCTGCGCAGACGCGGATCGATCAGCATGGTGACGAGGTCCACGATGAGGCTCGCGCCGACGTAGCTCAACCCGCTGATCAGCACGAAGCCCTGGATGACCGGATAGTCACGTGCCGATAGTGCCTGGAGCAGGTAGCGACCGATGCCAGGCCAGGTGAAGATTTCCTCGATGATGGGCGCGCCACCGATCAGTCCGCCTATGCTGATGCCGATGGCGGTCAGGAATGGCACAATGCCATTGGGCAGACTATGGCGAAGCAGCACGTAGCGCGGCGTTGCCCCCCGTGCCCGCGCCACCATGGCATGGTTCGCAGCGCCGGCATCGAGCAGGCTGGCCCGCAACAATTGTGTCCACCCCGCAGCGCGGTCGACCGCGATGGTCAGAGCGGGTAACAGCACGAGGGAAGCGCTGCCATTGGCCAGGACTTTGCCGACACCCGCCCCAACCACGACATATTGCAGCACGAGCAGGGCCAGAACAAATGTCGGCAGCGCCGCACCCAGCTGCGTATAGAGCATTATCGCACGGTCGGGCCATTTGCCGTGCCAAGCCACCGCAATGATCGACAGCAGCAGCGACAGGGCAATCGACCCGGCCAGTGCCGAACCAAGCAGCAGCAGTGTGGCGGGGAGCCGGTCCAGCAGTTCGGACAGCACCGGCCGACCTGTGCGATAGGATACCGACAGATCGCCCTGCGTCACGCGGATCAGCCAATGGGCAAACTGGTTGGGCAATGGCTGGTCCAGCGCCATCTCGGCGCGCAGATTGGCGATCTGCAGATCGTTGGGTTCAAGTATGTTACGTGCCTCGAAAATGCGCAGCACCGGGTCGCCCGGTGCCAGCGGCAAGAGCGCCCAGACCAGCATGCTGGCCGCCAAAGCGGTCAGCACGGCCTGAGCCAGCCGCCCGAAGATGGCCGACGCCAGGCCAGGTGTCATGGCGCGGGGCTCGGTGCGGTTTGCCAGGACACGTGGTATAGGGCAAAGCCCGGCTGGTAGCCGGCATAGGCATCGTTGACCACCACCCTGCCCTTGTGGATGCTGAAGGCAAATACATAGGGGTCTTCGGCTACCAGAATGTCTTGGATGCGCATCAGGATCGCATCGCGGCGCGCTGTGTCCCCTGTCACCCTGAGTTCAGGGATCAGAGCCTGCACCTCGGCATTGTCATAGCCAGCAAAGTTGCGCTGACCACCTGTTGCGAGATAGCGGTTGAGAAACGGTGACGTCACGCCCCAGCTCACCGTGCCTTCGCTTGAGATCGCCAGGTCCCAGTCCACCTCACCGCCCGAGAGGGCACTATAGACATCGTCGACGGACTGTACCGTCACTGTAATGCCGAGGGCCTGAAGCTGGGCCTGCACAGCGCCGCTGAGGGGCACCAGATCGGGCTGCTGGGGATAGATGATCAGCTTGATGGTCAGTGCCTGTCCATCCTTGCGTCGGACGTCGCCGTCGAGCAGCCAGCCAGCCTGATCGAGCAGTGCTGCTGCGGCGGCCGTATCGGTTCGATAGTTTTCCAATGCCCAGGGGAAACTGTTGTTATAGAGGCCCGTGGCCTGTTCGAGCACGCCACCGAAGACCACGTTGACAATCTGGTCATAGTCGATCGCCTGGAGCAGCGCCCGGCGGACATTGACGTCGTCGAATGGCGTTGCGGCAATGTTCATGAAGCCCATGAAGCCACCGGTGGCAGGCGTGCCGTAGTTGAAATGGATGCCGGCAGTTGCATCGACTACGGGCTTTGCCGCAATCGGCGGATAGAGGGCTATATCGGCTTCGTCGTTCTGCACCGCCAGAATGCGGGCGTTGGCGTCGCTGACAAAACTCACATCGACGCCAGGCAGGGCCGGCATACCCATCCAATAGTCGGCATAGCGCTCGGTCTGCATGCGCTCGCTTCCCAGCGCCGTGATGGCATAGGGACCGGTGTAAATGCCGGCGCCGATCAGCCTGGTCCAATCCTCGCCTACTGCGGCCACCGTTGCCGCGTCGTAGATGAGGAAGACACTTTCGTTGGACAGTACGCCGGGCAGTTCCGGCCACGGCGACCTGGAAGTGATGGTGATTTCCAGATCGCCGGTCTTCTCAAAAATGGTTCCTTCCGGCACAGCGCCCTTGGCGGAGTCGGAAATGGCAAGCTGGAGGTTGATGGCGGCGAGAACCGCATCGGCGTCTACCGGCTTGCCGTTCTGGAAGGTCACTCCGCTACGCAGGGTGGCAACCCAGGTCAGCTCGTCCCTTGCCGTCAGACTTTCCAGCAGCCAGGG
>JAHJOS010000438.1 GCA_018820005.1 Alphaproteobacteria bacterium
CTTTTTGGTGTACACCTCGTCCAGCCACTGTGCCCATTCCACATTGATCAGCTTGAGCTCGATGCCGATCTTGGCGAACTGGCTGGCAAGGATCTGGCCCGAGAGGCGCGCATAGGCCACCGGCGGCAGCTTGAGCGTAGCGCTGAACCCATCGGGATAGCCCGCTTCGGTCAGCAGTGCCTTTGCCGCATCCAGATCGTAGGGATAGGTGCCCGTCAGGTCGACGTAATAGGGATTATGCGGGGCAAAGGGCGCGCCGATCGGCACGCCATAGCCATAGGTGGCGCCATCGATGATCGCCTTGCGATCGATGGCATGGGCCATGGCCTGCCGCACCTTGAGGTTGTCAAACGGCGCCTTGGCATTGTTGGTGGAGAGGATGGTCTCGCCTTCGGTGGTACCAACCAGCACCTTGAACTGCGGATTGCCCTCGAAGACAGCAAGCGCTTCGGCGGCAAAATTATTGGTGCCGTCAATGTCGCCGGCCAGCAGCGCATTGGTCATGGTCGTGGTGTCGGAGATGAACACATAGGTTGCCTTGGTCAGGTGCACCGGCTCGCCCCAATAGGGACCATAGGCTTCCAGGATCACCCGGCTGCCCTTATCCCATTGCACAAACGCAAACGGCCCGGTGCCAATCGGCTCATTGGCGTTGTTGTCGGCACTTTCGGGCGCCACGATCACCGCATCGCCCCGGCCCAGATCGAACAGGAAGCGCCCGATCACATGGTCCAGCGTCATCGACACGGTCAGCGGGTCGATCACGGTGATCGCCGTGATCGGGGTGTAGAATTCCTTGTGCGCATTGACGCTGTCGGGGCTCAAGATGCGATCGAAGGTGAACTTGACGTCATCGGCATCAAAACTGGTGCCATCGTGGAAGGTCACGCCATCATGCAGCTTGAAGGTATAGGTCAGCCCATCGTCCGAAATGATCCAGCTTTCGGCCAGCCCCGGCTGCACCGCGCCATTCTGATCGATGCGGGTCAGGCCCTCAAAGATGTTCTGGTAGACCACGATGTCGATGGCCTCGGCAGCGCCCGCTGTTGGATCAAGCGCGGGTGGCTCCAGCGCCACGCCAATGCGCACTTCGGTCGGGGCAGCCTGTGCCACGCCCGCCAGCGCAGCGCTCATCCCCAGGACGATCCCGAAGGCCTTGAGCATCTTGTTCATCGCGTCACTCCCGCTTGCGGCACGCCTGGCGCCGTCTGATCCGTCTGGCAGTGCCGGGCCTATTGTCCCCGGCGCCCCCGTTTCGCTGCCCATGCGCGCGGCACCGACAACGTCAGGCGCACCATATAGGGGATCGCCACTAACATGGCAGCAGGTGCCAGTGTTATACTTTCCTACGATCGCCGAGCCGCGTAGCAAGAATGACCGGAATCAGCCCCGCCAGCACGATGAACAATGCGGGAAGCGCCGCTTGGGCAAAAAGTCCGACATTTGCCCGCGAATAGACCAGGGTTGCCAGGGTGTCTACGCCCAGTGGGCGCAACAGCAAGGTCGCAGGCAATTCCTTGATGATCTCGACAAACACCAGCGTTGCTGCGCTCAGCAGCGCCGGCGTCAGCGTGGGCAGATCGATGCGCAGCAACAGGCCAAGGCCGCGCTCGCCCAGCACACGCCCGGCATCGAGCACCCCGTCGCCGCGTTTCTTGATCGCCGCGTCCAATGTCGAATGGCTCACCGCCAGATAGCGGATGGCATAGACATAGAGCAGGGCCGCCATCGATCCCGATAGAACGAGGCCCGGGCGCCAGCCTGCGACGGCCATGGTCAAGCGATTGAACCACAGATCGGCCTGGCCCAGCGGCTGCAGCAGGCCCAGCGCCAGCACTGTGCCGGGAATGGCATAGCCCAGGGTGGCGATGCGAATGGCCCCCTTGCTCACTGGGCCGGAACGATGCGCCAGCTTGGCGGCAACCAGGCCGATGGCCACGGTGATAACAGCGCCTAGGCTGGCCAGTATCAGGGTGGGGATAAGCGCCGACACGGTCATGCTGATCGTCTCGGGCACGACGAGGCGAAAGGCCAGATAGCTCAATTGGCCAACTGGAATGCCAAAGCCGAGCGTCAGCAAAATCAGGCACAGACCAAAGGCCAGCCAGCGCCTGTACCCGCCGAGGGCTTCGCGCGCCGGCGGCACACGGCTGTCACGCCGCCCCAGATAGACACGATCGCGCCGCGCGCGCTGCTCGGCGGCTATCAGCAGGCCAATGACCAGCACCACCGTAACGGCCAATTGCGCTGCACCGCCGAAGTCTGCCCGGTTGATCCAGGTTGAATAGATGATGGCCGTAATGGCATTGACGCCGAAATACTGCACGGCACCCAGATCGTTGACGACCTCCATCATCGCCAGCGTGACGCCAACCACCAGCGCTGGTCGCGACAGCGGCAGCGTAACGGACACGAAGGTGCGCATGCCACCAGCGCCAAGCGTCCGCGCCGCGATGTTCAGCGATGCCGATTGCATGAGGAAGAAGGCGCGGCACGCGACATAGACATAGGGATAGAGCACACTCGAGAGCACGATCACCGCACCCCAATTGCTGCGAATATCGGGGAACCAATAGTCCTGCAGGGTCGTGGCGCCATTGAAGGCGCGCAGCGCCGTCTGCACGGGGCCGGGGAAGCCCAGAAACTCCACATAGCTATAGGCCGCCAGATAGGTCGGCACCGCCAACGGCAGCACCAGGGCCCAATCGAACAGGCGGCGCAGCGGAAATTCGTAGTGCGTCACCAACCAGGCTGCAATCAGCCCGGCGCAACCTGTTACCACGCCAACGCTGACCATCAGCACACTCGTCTCGCGCAAGGCGGTGGGCAACATAGCAGCGGCCAGGCCATTGCTGCCCGAAGCGATGGCGCCAATGGCCGACCAGCCCAGCCAGATGATCGGCAGGCCCATCATCGCTGCAATAAAAAGCGCAACGACCGGCAGAGCATGGGCTCCGCCGGTCCGTGTCTGTCCGCGTTGGCTTGAAAGGCTTGAGATCAGGCGACTCCGCCGCGCTAGTTTTGCGCACCTTCGTTGAACTTGAGCTCATCGACAAGAGCCGCAGCTTCGGCGCGATGGGCGGCAATTTCGGTGAGCGGCGTGCTGGCAGGCTTGAGCGTACCCCAGCTCAGGGTCAACTCGGACGGCGAGACCGATGGCACGACGGGGAATTCGTAATTGGTATCGGCATAAATGCTCTGGGCTTCGTCCGACAGCAGGAACGCGATCAACGCATTGGCATTGTCCACATTGGGCGCATATTTGGCAATGAAGCCGCCAGCGACATTGACCTGCGTGCCGTCCGTTTCGGCATTTGGGTAAACGATGCGGGCGGAATTGGCCCATTCCTTCTGCTCGGGCTCGGCATCATTGTTGAGCATCACACCCATGTAATAGGTATTGCTGATCGACAGATCGCATGTGCCAGCCAGGATGTTCTTGACGCCTTCACGGTCATTGCCCGAGGGCGGATAGGCCAGGTTATCGCGCACGGCGGTCAGCCAAGTGCGGGTGGCGTCAAGGCCCGTTGCGGCGATGCGCTGGGCAATCAGCCCGATATTGTAGGCGTGGTCACCCGGACGGGTGCACAGGCGGCCCTTCCATTCGGGCTTGGCGATGTCGTCATAGGTCAGCGCGGTCGCATCGACCCGTTCCTTGGACACGTAGAATACGCGCGCGCGAAGCGACAGCGCGGTCCAGTTGTCATCGTTGGCGCGGAACGCTTCGGGCACGCGCTCATCGAGCACAGGCGTCGTAATGGTCTGGGTCAGGCCCTGCTCTTCGGCACCCACCAAATTGCCGATATCGACGGTCAACACCACGTCGGCGGGCGACAGTTCGCCCTCGGCGGCAACGCGTTCCAACAGGCCATCGCCGGCGTAAAGCACATTGGCCTTGATCCCGGTTTCCGCGCTGAAGCGGTCCAGAAGCGGCTGCAACAGGCTCTGCTCACGGTAGCTGTAGATATTGACTTCACCGCTTTGGGCAAAGGCGGGGGCGGCAAAGCCCATCAGCGCTACCGAGGCGAGCAGCATGTGGGCAAGGCGCGGGGTGTGGGTCATCGTGTTCTCCGATCTGGGGCGAGGGTCAAGGCCCCGCTGAGACCTGCGCCTTTTCAACGATCGAACCAATCAAGTCAATATCTCTAGCAATATCAATGACTTGAAGTTTAGAAGCGTTCAAATCCTGCTCCCAATATCCGTGCAATAACAGGCAATTAGCTGATAGTCACAGTCCACTATTGAGCCTGCGACATAACGGCACTGCAGCCCCTTAGGGGGCCATGCCGTCTGGTTCGGGCGCTGCCACCAGGTCTGCGGGGATGGTCAAGGTGAACAACATGCCTTGTTCACCGGCCGGGTCCACCGACAATGAGAAGGCATTGACCGCCAGCAGTGACCGGGTGAGAGCCAGTCCCACGCTGGACCGCACCGGGGCCAGCATCTGTCCGTCGCGGCCGGTCCCATCGCGGAACACCACAAAGCGCTCAGCCATATCCACGCTATGGCTGGAACTGTCGCGCACATGCACGGCAATACCGCCCTCATCCGTGCGTTGCGCCGAAATGACAACGGCCCCCCCGGCGGGTGTCTGGTCGATAGCGCTTGCCAGCAGGTTCAGCACCGCCTGTTCGAGGGAAGCACGATCAGCCGTCAGGCGAGGCAGGGTTTCCGAAATGGCGTTTCGGACCAGAACGCGGGCATTGCTTGCCTGCTGGCGGATGCGCACGACGCAACCTTCGAGCAGTTCTGTCAGTTCGAGTGTAGCCCGCTGCGGCAGGTAGCGGCCATCGCGCAGGCGTGCATAGTCTTCCAACTCGTCAACGAGCGCTGCAATGTCCTGACCGGCAATGCTGATATCGCGGGCATATTCATCGAGTTTGGCGGCCTCTATCCCCGGCCCTGCGGCATGCAGCAGTTCTGCAAAGCCGATAATGGTATTGAGCGGCCGCCGCACGCCGCGGCTGATCCGTCCCAGCAGTGCGGGATCAATGTCGGCGGTGCCGGTCATCCGTGCCGGGGCTGTACTGCGATTGCGCACAAAGCCGAAGTAGCCCGCTACGACGCCGGCCTGACCCTGAGCAAACACCACTACTTCCGCCCGGCCAGATCCCGAGCGAACTGCCAGCCAGGGCCGCGCCGTTTCTGCAAATCGCGCTGGCCGCTCCAGGAATTCGCGCAACGCAGGTCGATCCTCGCTGGCGATCAGGCTGGCGAGCGTACGCCCGTCGACCAGCCCCGTCTGCTCAAGCAGGCTGGCCGCTTTGGGTGTCATTGCCTTGATAACGCCTGCCTGGGTCGCTTCAAAAAAGCCATCACCCACCACGTCAGCCAGGCTCTGGGCAAAGGCATTGACCGCAGCCTCGTGGCCGGTGCGCACTTCGGTGGCGCTGGCCGACAGCATCAGGGCAGGGCGCCCCTGCCACGACATCGACTGCAGGCGTGCCGTTACGGGCACCAAGGTGCCGTCGCGCTGCACCAGATGATTGACCGGGCCGGCTTCCTGCCCGTCAGGTCCGGCGGCCGGGAAAACAGCCGCCAGCCCCGCCTCGCGCAGCTTTTCGACCGATTCATAGCCCACCATGTCGGTGATGGCACGGTTGGCGAACAGCACCTGCTGGTCGCGGAACACCAGAATGCCCAGCGGCAGCCGGTTAAGCACCAGCGTCTCGCCACCCAGATTGACCAGGGACGCATTGCCCGATAGCGCAGTGGCAGGCGATGCCGCCGCCGGCATACCAATATCGGCCACCCGATCGTTGAGGATGCGGGACAGTTCATCAAAATTATAGCGCGAGACGCGCTCGACAACGTCCAGCGTCTGCGGTGTGTCAGATCCAGCCAGCGTCAGCTCAGGGGCATTATCGGCAGAATCAACCTGTGGCGCGGCATCGCCTGCGCCATCGAGCGCAGCGAGGTCGACCAGTTCC
>JAHJOS010000439.1 GCA_018820005.1 Alphaproteobacteria bacterium
GGGCCGGTCTGGCCATAGCCGCCCACCTTGATGCCATTGGTATATTCGGTCGGAATCTGCACCAGGAAACTGGAGCCCAGCGGCGCCAGCGCGGCGTCGTAGAAGTGGCGGGCGCGGTCGAAATCGCTGACGGCGATACCGAAGTGGTCAAACATGAGAGTCTCCGTTGTCCTGAGGATGGGCAAGCCATAGTCGGCTCCTGCTGACAGGGTGCGTCAGCACGGCCTCCATCATTTGATCGAGACGGGGCTTGCCCTCGAAATACGGACATTTGCCGTCGCAGCGCAGTGGCGCGGGCCGATATACACAAGCGAGCGCCTTCCAGCCTTGCCGGAGCGCGCTTGCTGGCCTACTTCATGAGAACGCCCCAAGAACCGATGATCTGGCATGGCTGACCTTTTCGCAAGCGATCCCGAAGCGACAATCGAAAGCGATACCGCTCGCCCGCTGGCTGACCAGTTGCGCCCGCGTTCGCTCGATCAGGTGATCGGGCAGGGCCATCTCCTGGGTCCCAATGGCACGCTGCGCCGCATGATCGCCTCGGGCCGGCTGGGTTCGCTGATCCTGTGGGGCCCGCCGGGCACCGGCAAGACCACGGTAGCGCGGCTCCTCGCCGACCAGATCGGCTATAATTTCGAGCAGATCTCGGCTGTATTTTCCGGCGTCGCCGATCTCAAGAAGGTATTCGAGAAGGCGCGCTTCGAGCGGCTGAGCGGGCACAAGACGCTGCTGTTCGTCGACGAAATCCACCGCTTCAATCGGGCCCAGCAGGATGGGTTCCTCCCGGTGATGGAAGACGGCACCGTGGTGCTGGTTGGTGCGACGACGGAGAACCCCAGTTTCGAGCTCAACGCCGCTTTGTTGTCGCGCAGCCAGGTGCTGCGCTTTGAATCGCTGTCGAGCGACGACCTCGAACTGCTGGTGGGCCGTGCGGAGGCGCTGACGGGGGCTGTGCTGCCGTTGCAGCCGGAGGCGCGCCAACTGCTGCTCACGCTGGCCGATGGCGACGGGCGGGCCCTGCTGGGCCTTGTGGAAGAGGTACTGGCCTCGGTGCGGCAGGACGAAATGCTGGACGCGGCCCAATTGCTCACCGTGGTGCAGCGCCGCGCGCCGATATACGACAAGGCGCAGGACGGGCACTACAATCTGATTTCAGCGCTGCACAAGACCATCCGCGGCTCCGATCCCGATGCGGCGCTTTATTATTTCGCCCGCATGCTCGATGCCGGTGAGGATCCGCTGTTCCTCGCCCGGCGGTTGATCCGCATGGCCGTGGAAGATGTGGGTCTGGCCGATCCGCAGGCGCTGCCGCAGGCCGTCGCGGCGCGGGATGCCTATCAGATGCTGGGCTCGCCCGAGGGCGAACTGGCCCTGGCGCAGGCCGTGGTCTATCTCGCGCTCGCGCCCAAATCGAACGCTGTCTACACCGCCTTCAAGGCTGCCAGCGGCGTCGCCAAGTCCACCGGCTCGCCCATGCCGCCCATGGTCATCCTCAATGCCCCCACCAAGCTGATGAAGGGAAGCGGCTATGGCGATGGCTATATTTATGACCACGACACGCCCGAGGGCTTTTCCGGCCAGGAGTATTTCCCAGAGAGCATTGGCCGGCAGAAATTCTACGAGCCAGTCGAACGCGGCAGCGAGCGCGACTATCGCAAGCGCATCGATTATTTCGAACGCCTGCGCGCCGCCAAGCGGGAGAACCAGGAATGAGGGCAGCTCTTTCCGCACTCCGCCTCTCCCTCGCCGCCGTCACGCTTGCGCCTGCTGAACCATTGTCCCCGTCGGAGCCTGTCTGATGTTTCCCTTTGTTCTCGTCGGCGCCGGTGGTGCCCTGGGTGCCATGAGCCGCTATGGACTGTCGGTTCTGATTGGCCGGCTCTGGCCCACGGAATTCCCGTTGGCGACACTGTCGATCAACATCATCGGCTCAGTGCTGATGGGCGTGCTGATTGGCCTGTTGTCTCGCTTCATGCCGCCGCAGCAGGCCGAGCTGCGCCTGTTCCTCGCGGTCGGCGCCCTGGGCGGCTTCACGACATTTTCCTCGTTTTCGCTCGATACCATCGTGCTGATAGAGCGCGGCGACATCATTCAGGCGGGGGCCTATGTGCTGTTGTCGGTTGTGGTTTGTCTCATTGGGCTTTATCTCGGGCTTTTGGTGACCCGAGGCGTGGCATGAGTGGCGTTCAACAGCGACAGGTAGAGAGCGACGAAGACGGCATGCGTCTGGATCGCTGGTTTGCCCATCATTTTCCCCAGCTTGGCTTTGGCCGTCTGCAAAAGCTGATCCGCAATGGGGAGGTCAAGGTCGACAAGGCAAAGGTTACGACCAGCACGCGGCTGTCGCCGGGCCAGACTGTGCGCATACCGCCTATCGACGATGCCGACACGGTCAAGCCGGTTAAAGTCAACGAGGACGATGCCCGGCTGATCGCAGACATGATCCTTTATGAGGATGACGACATCTATGTGCTCAACAAGCCGCATGGCCTTGCAGTGCAGGGCGGTACAGGCACCAAGCGGCATCTGGACGGCATGCTCAAGAGCCTGCCCAACAAAAAGGGCGAGCCACCTCGTCTGGTCCATCGTCTCGACC
>JAHJOS010000440.1 GCA_018820005.1 Alphaproteobacteria bacterium
AACCTGATCTTCGGCTTCGCCGTGACCGAAGCTCTGGGCATTTTCTCGTTCCTGGTTGCCCTGATCCTGCTGTTCGTCGTCTAAGACCGACACGCGATCACGCCCTTTCGCAGCCGGACCTGTTCCGGCTGCGTACTCTTCTCCGGCGTTTTGCCGGCTGACAGGATTTAACGGGACCTCACCTGATGGTAACGCAAGCCAACGCCCAAGAAGCGGCCGCACCGGCTGACCACTCCGTCGCGGCACCCGCCGTTGACGCGACCCATGCTGATCCGACGGCGGCTACCCATGCCACGACGGCCGCAGATGGTGGCGCCCATGAGTCAGGCGTCTTCCCGCCCTTCGATCCCTCGACATTCCCATCCCAGTTGCTGTGGCTCGCCATTACCTTTGGTGCGCTCTATCTGGTGATGAGCAAGATCGCACTGCCCCGCATTGATGGCATTCTGGCCAACCGCAAGTCCATCATGGACGCCGATCTGGCGGCCGCTGATGCGTCGCGTGAGAAGACCGACGCTGCCATCGCCGCCTATGAAGCGGCTCTTGCTGCTGCCAAGGCCAAGGCCCAGGGCATTGCCAACGAGACCCGCGAGAGCATCCAGGCCGACCTGGCTGCCAAGCGCAGTGCTGTCGAAGCCGATCTGACGGCCAAGGTGACCGCTGCGGAAGCCCGGATCCTGGCCACCAAGACCGAAGCGCTCACCCATGTGGACGAGATCGCGACCGAGACCGCCCAGACCGTCGTGACCCAGCTGGTTGGCGATGTGTCGACTGACAGCGTCCGCGCTGCGGTCGCCAAGGCCAAGGAGTAAGCCCGATGGAATTGGACAACACTTTCTACGCCACGCTCGCGCTGGTCATCTTTGGCGGCATGATGCTGTATTTCGGCATCCCCAAGATCATCGCCAAGATGCTCGACGGTCAGATCAAAAAGATCGCCGACGACCTGGCTGAAGCCAAGAAGCTGCGCGAAGAAGCTGCCGCTCTGCTGGTCGAATATGAGCAGAAGCGTGTTGCTGCCGAAGGCGAAGCTGCAGGCATCATCGCCGCTGCCAAGGAAGAAGCCACACGTCTGGCCGCCGAAGCCCAGGTGTCGCTGGCCGATCTGATCGCGCGCCGCACCAAGTCGGTCGAAGACAAGATTGCCCAGGCCGAATCGCAGGCCATCGCCGAAGTGCGGGCCCGTTCGGCTGATGTGGCCATCGAGGCTGCTCGCCTGGTGCTGACCGACGAAATGAACCGCAAGGGCGGCCAGGTCGTCGACAAGGCCATTGCCGATGTCGGCAATCGCCTGAACTAAGGCCAAGGCGCCAATTTGAGATTTGAGGGCGGGCATTTATGCCCGCCCTTTTCGTTTGTGCTAGACTGGTCAGCAACACCATTCCCTCTTTTATGGGGGTTTGGACAGGGCGCTGCATGGTTTTCCCTGTGCCCCATGCGTGCAGCACAATTGACGGCCCCGGAAATCTCCACCATGGTGCCGTCACTGCGGGAGAGACTGGTTTTTCTCCAGCGCCGAAGGAGCAACCGCCCCGGAAACTCTCAGGCCAAAGGACCGCAGTACACTGCAACTCTGGAAAGCGGACCGCCAGGCTGGCTGGGTCCCACCGAAGGAGCAACCGGCGCTCAGCCGGGAATCTCTCAGGTGATCAGGACAGAGGGGGCACGGAATTCGCCGCAGGGCGAGTGTAGTCGTGTCACGTGTTCATTTCCGGGAAGTGTTGATGGCCCAGTCCACAGCCGAAACTCTCAAGACAACGCCGCTGATCGAGCGCCACATCGCCGCCGGCGGCCGCATGGTGCCCTTTGGCGGCTACAACCTGCCGGTGCAATATCCCACCGGGATCATGACCGAGCACAAATGGACCCGCGAGCAGGCCGGGCTGTTCGATGTCAGCCACATGGGCCCGAGCTTTCTCATCCTCAACAATCCCAGCGGCGATGCCGAGGCCGACCACGCGGCAATCGCGGCTGTTATCGAGCCGCTGATCTCAGGCGACATCGCGGGCCTCAAGCCCGGCCAGATCCGCTACACGCTACTGCTCAACGAGACCGGGGGCGCACTGGATGATCTGATGGTCGGCCGCTCACCGCTGTTCGGCGGTTCGCTCTATGTCGTGGTCAATGCCGGCACCAAGGACGCCGACTTCGCCCGCATCGCGGCAGCAGCCGGCGACCGGGCAAAGCTGACCCGTGCCGATGGCGATAATGCCCTGCTGGCCCTCCAGGGTCCCGAAGCGGTCAATGTCATGGCCCATATTGCCCCGGGCGCAGTCGACCTCGGCTTCATGCAATATGGGGCCTTCGATTTCGCCGACCAGAAGATCATCGTCGCCCGCTCCGGCTATACCGGCGAAGACGGCTTTGAGATCCTGGTGCCCAATGCCAATGCGACGGCGCTCTGGGATGCCCTTCTGGCCGATGACCGCGTCAAGCCAGTGGGCCTGGGCGCCCGCGACAGCTTGCGGCTTGAGGCCGGCCTGCCGCTTTATGGCCATGACCTCAATGAAACCATATCGCCCATCGAGGCGGGCCTGGGATTTGCCGTGTCCAAGCGCCGCCGCGAGGCCGCTGATTTCCCAGGTGCCGCCCGGATCCTGGCCGAAGGTGAGGGCGGGCTCACCCGCGTGCGGGTTGGCCTGATCGTCGAAGGGGCCCCTGCCCGCGAAGGCGCCGAGATTCTGGACGCCTCCGGCACAGTCCTTGGCGTGGTCACCAGCGGCGGTTTCGCGCCATCCTTGGGCAAGGCCATTGCCCTGGGCTTCGTGCCGCCCAGCCATGCCGCCAATGGCACCACGCTGCAAGTCAGCGTGCGTGGCCGGGCCCAATCGGCCCAGGTGGTGGAAACGCCCTTCGTGCCGCACCGTTATTTCCGCAAGCCCAAAGCCAGTTGAGAGATCAGCCATGACCACCAAGTTTACCCCTGACCACGAATATATCCGCGTCGAGGGCGCAACCGGTATTGTGGGCATCACGCCCTATGCACAGGAAGCGCTGGGCGACATCGTTTTTGTCGAACTGCCCAGCGTGGGCAAGGTGCTGAAGAAGGGCGACGAAGCCGCCGTTGTTGAATCGGTCAAGGCCGCTTCGGAAATCTACGCACCCGTCTCCGGCACTGTCACCGAAGTGAACGAGGCGCTGACCGGCAATCCCGGGCTGATCAATACGGACCCGGAAGCCGAAGGCTGGATCTACAAGATCGCCATCGCCGATGCCGGCGAGATCGACGGTCTGCTCGATGACGCGGCTTATGCCGATCTGACAAAGTAACGGACACCCATGCGCTACCTCCCCCATTCCGAAGCCGAACGCGCCGAGATGCTTGGCGTTATCGGTGCGGCTGATGTCGATGCGCTGTTCAGCGCCGTGCCAAAGCAGGCGCTCAAGACCTTCGATCTCGGCCTGCCCGCCCATAGTCCCGAGTTCCTGGTCGAGGCGCATATGAAGGCGCTGGCGGCCCAGAATCATGCCGGCAGCGACGGCCCGTTCTTCGTGGGCGCCGGTGCCTATCGCCATCATGTTCCGGCCACTGTCGATCACTTGATCCAGCGCTCAGAATTCCTCACCGCCTATACGCCCTACCAGCCGGAAATCTCGCAGGGCACGCTGCAGATGCTGTTTGAGTTTCAGACGCAGGTGGCCAAGCTCACCGGCATGGATGTGGCCAATGCCAGCCTCTATGACGGCTCGACAGGCACCGCCGAAGCCGTGCTGATGGCGCGGCGCCTCACCAAGCGCAACAAGGTGGTGCTGTCGGGTGGTCTGCACCCGCATTACCGCGACGTGGTCCGCGCCTATCTCAAAGACGACGCTGATCTTGAATGCCTCTCGGCCTCGCCGGAAGGCCAGGGCGACATTCTTGACCATATCGACGAGCAGACGGCCGCCATCGTGGTGCAGACGCCCGATTTCTACGGCCATCTGCGCAACATCAAAACCGCAGCCGATGCCGCCCATGCCAAGGGCGCCCTGCTGATCGTTGTCATCACCGAAGTGGTCTCGCTCGGCCTGCTCGAAGCTCCCGGCGCCCTGGGCGCCGATATCGTGGTGGCCGAAGGCCAGTCGATCGGCAATGCGCTCAACTTCGGCGGGCCCTATCTCGGCCTCCTTGCCACCCGCAAGGAATTCATCCGCCAGATGCCCGGCCGCATCTGCGGCGAGACCGTTGATGCCCAGGGCCAGCGCGGCTTTGTGCTGACCCTCTCCACTCGCGAGCAGCATATCCGCCGCGAGAAGGCGACCAGCAATATCTGCACAAATTCGGGCCTCTGCGCCCTGGCATTCTCGATCCACATGGCGCTGCTGGGCGAGGCCGGGTTCACCCGCCTGGCGCGGCTCAACCATGCCAATGCCTGCAAGCTCGCCGACGCGCTTGAGGGCGTGCCGGGCGTTGAAGTGCTCAACAAGACCTTCTTCAATGAAATGACCATCCGCACGCCCCAGCCGGCGGCCGGACTGATCGAGCGCCTGGCCAAGCGCGGCATTCTGGGCGGCGTTCCGGTCAGCCGTCTCGAACCCAAGGACCATTCCGTGGGCAATCTGATCGTGCTGGCAGCGACCGAGTTGACCACTGACGAAGACATTGCCGCACTCACCAGCGCCCTGGCGGAGGAACTCGCATGAGCATGAACAATCAGGGCCGCCCCACCGGCACCGGCACATCGGGATTTGCCTCCACTTCGGGCTCGGCCCTTCTGCCCAATGAACCGCTGCTGTTCGAGATCGGCGATACCGAGCATTCCGGCGTGGACCTGCCGGACGCCACCATCACCAATGCCCGCCTGGGTGGCTTCGAGCGCAAGACCGCGCTTGATCTGGCTGGTCTCACCGAGCCAGAAGCCATGCGCCACTATGTGCGCCTCAGCCGGCTCAACCACTCGATCGACAGCGGCATGTATCCCCTGGGCTCGTGCACGATGAAGCACAATCCGCGCCTCAACGAGAAGATGGCCCGCCTGCCCGGCTTTGCCGATATCCATCCGCTGCAGCCGGTCTCGACCGTGCAGGGCGCGCTCAAGCTGATGAACGAGCTCAGCCACTGGCTGATGACGCTGACCAATACCTCGGCCGTGGCGCTCACGCCCAAGGCCGGCGCCCATGGCGAACTGCTGGGCATGATGGCCATCAAGGCGGCGCAGGACGCCGCCGGCCAGGGCCATCGTCGCATTGTGCTGGTGCCCGAGAGTGCCCATGGCACCAATCCCGCCACTGCGGCCTTCCTGGGCTATTCGGTCAAGTCGATCCCCGCGCGGACGGACGGCACCGTGGATGTGCAGGCGGTCAAGGATGCGCTGTCGCCCGACGTGGCGGCGATCATGCTGACCAATCCCAATACCTGCGGGCTGTTTGAACCCCAGGTCATCGAGATCGCCAAGGCCGTTCACGAGGCCGGGGCGTTCTTTTACTGCGATGGCGCCAATTTCAACGCCATCATGGGTGTCGTCCGGCCGGGCGATCTGGGCATCGACGCCATGCACATTAACCTGCACAAGACCTTCTCGACGCCGCATGGCGGCGGCGGGCCAGGCGCCGGTCCGGTGGTGCTGTCGGCCGCGCTGGCGCCCTTCGCCCCCGTACCCTTCGTCCGCAAGGGCGCCAATGGCCTGGAGCTGGTCGAGCACGAAGAAGACCAGTCCCTGGGCCGCATTACGGCCTTCCAAGGCCAGATGGGCATGTACGTGCGGGCGCTGACCTATATGCTCAGCCACGGCGGCGACGGTCTGGCGCAGGCGGCGCAGGATGCGGTGCTCAATGCCAATTACATCAAGGCGCGGCTGGGCCAGGTGTTCTCGGTGCCTTTCCCGGATTATCCGACCATGCACGAGGCGCTGTTTGACGACAGTTTCCTGGCGGGCACCGGCGTCACCACGCTCGATTTTGCCAAGGCCCTGATCGACGAGGGCTTCCACCCGATGACCATGTATTTCCCGCTGGTCGTGCACGGCGCCATGCTGATCGAGCCGACCGAGAGCGAATCCAAGCAGACGCTGGACCGCTTCTGCGACGTGATGGAAGAGCTGGCCCTCAATGCCAAGGCCGGCAATGCCGCCCGCTTCACCGCCGCGCCGATGAAGGCCCCGCGCCGTCGCCTCGACGAAACCCGGGCGGCCCGCTCGCCGATCCTCAAATGGGAACGCCCGGCAGAGACGCTCAAGGCAGCGGAGTAGCCCCGGAGCAACCGCATACGCTGAACGACACCTCCCCCTTGATGGGCTTCGCGCAGTCCCGCAGGGCAGATCACGCCGGTGGCGTGATCTGAGGCAAGAAGGCCATGAGGGCAAAGCCCGAATGGCAGTCGGGAGGGGTGACGTGAGCCCCGATATCCCAGCCAAACACCCCCACCCTTGATCCCTCCCCACAAGGGGGAGGGTGTCGACTGAGGCTTCAAAAAGACAAAGGCC
>JAHJOS010000441.1 GCA_018820005.1 Alphaproteobacteria bacterium
CTGGGCCTATTGGCGGCCATAGAGAATGCCATTGCGCCACTGACGGCGCTGCTGGCCGAACCCAGCATTCGCGCCAGCGCCCTGGCCGCGGCACTCTGTGCCGGGTTTGACGCGGTCGCCGATGGCGCCGACATTCCCGGTCGGCGCGAACTCGCCGCCTGGGCCGGCCAGATGGACAGCCACACCGGCGAAGGCCATGTCTTTGCGCCCCGCCAGCTCGAAGGTGTGCTGAGCGCCCTCATGCTGGGCGCGCAGGTGCGCACGATAGAAGAGCGCCGCAACGATATCGCCATCTGGGGCCAGCTTGAGGCCCGGCTGCAAAACCCGGACCTGCTCATCCTCGCCGCGCTCAACGAAGACAAATGGCCCGAACCGGCCGACCCCGGCCCCTGGCTCAGCCGGGGCATGCGGCTGGCTGCGGGGCTTGACCCGCCCGAGCGCAAGCAGGGTCTGGCCGCGCATGACTTTGCGCAAGGGCTGGGCAATGCCGAGGTGATCCTGAGCTATGCCGATCGTGTCGGCTCCAGCCCCGCCATTGCCTCGCGCCTGCTGCAGCGGCTCGCCGCCTTTGCCGGTGTCGCCGAGGCGCGCCACTGGCAGGAGAAGGGCGCCGTCTGGCTCCAACAGGCCCGCCAGCTTGATGGCGTGGCCCAGACCATCGCGGCCCCGCGTCCGGCGCCCAATCCGCCCGCCAGTATGCGGCCACGGGCGCTCTCGGTGACCGAGATCGAGACGCTGATGCGTTCGCCCTATGATATCTATGCCAAGCATGTGCTGCGCCTGCGCCCGCTCGATCCCCTGGGTGATACGCCTGACGGGCGAGAACGCGGTACCATCATCCACGACATCTTTGCCCAGTTCGTCATCGATGGGCACAATGTCATGGCGCCAGACGCCATTGATGTGCTGATGGCCATCGCGGTGGACAAATTCTCCGGCCTCGACGCTATCGGCGAGCGCCGCGATATCTGGCTGCGCCGCTTCCATACCGCCGCATTGCAGTTCCTCGCCTTCGAGCGCGACCGTGAGCCGCTGGTGGCGCATCGCCATGCCGAGATAAAGGGCGAGATGACCCTGCCTATGGCTGAACCTTTCCGCCTCAGCGGTCGGGCCGACCGCATCGATGGGCTGCGCGACGGCAGCTTCGAAATCATCGATTTCAAGACCGGCTCGCCGCCCACCAAGGGCGCCATGCAGGCCTTTGAGGTGCCCCAATTGCTGCTCGAAGCCCAAATGGCCATGGCAGGGAAGCTCGAGGGCGATGTGGCGCCTGCGCCCACTTCGGCGCTCACCTATATCAAGGTGGGGCTGGGACCCGACGCCTTTACCGCCAAGCCGTTCATCCCGGCTGATGGCTATGACATCATGAGCGCCGCCGATGAGATCACGCGGCGCATGCAGCGCCATGTCGACTATTTCCTGATGCACGACACGCCCATGCCCGCCCGGCTATTGCCGCTGCCCGGGCAGCGCTTTGCGGGCGCCTATGACCATCTCTCCCGCCTGGCCGAATGGACCGCGGTCGATGGCGGGGAGGGCGAGCCATGAGCGAGCGCGGCCCCCTTGTCGTCCCTTTCGATACCAGCGCACATCAGGCCCGCGCCGCAGATCCGGCGTGGTCGATCTGGGTGTCTGCCAATGCCGGCTCGGGCAAGACCTATGTGCTCACCCAGCGCGTGCTGCGCCTGCTGCTCTCCGGAGTCGCGCCCGAGGCTATCCTCTGCCTGACCTATACCAAGGCCGCCGCCGCCGAAATGCGCAGGCGCGTCGCCGATCGCCTGGCCGAATGGGCGCTGTTCGACGATGCCGCCCTCGACAAGGCGCTGCGCGACATCGAGGGCCGCGAGCCCGACAGCGCTCTGCGCAATCGCGCCCGGACGCTTTTCGCCCGCGCGCTCGAAACCCCCGGCGGGCTCAAGATCGTCACCATCCACGCCTTCTGCGAATCGGTGCTGCACCGCTTCCCGCTCGAAGCCGGCGTGCCCTTTGACTTCGCCGTCATCGAGGATGATGAACGCACCGCCATGCTGCTGTCGGCCCGCGAAGCCGTGCTGGCCCAGGGGCTGGGCGTCGATGGCGCGGTGGAAACCCTGTTCGAAACCCTCAGCGACGATCAGATCAAGACGGCCATCAATGCCGCTCTCGCCGATGGTCGCAAGCTCAAGCTGGTGTTGACCGATCCCGATGCCTCCAAAGCCAATCTGCGGGCGCTGCTGGGCGCTGGCGCGAGCCGCAGCACGGCCGAGTTGGTCGAGGCCATCGTCACCGAACGGCTGGTCGGGCCCGCTGAGATCGCGCGGCTGTTCGAGATCGTGCCGCCAAAGGGCGGCA
>JAHJOS010000054.1 GCA_018820005.1 Alphaproteobacteria bacterium
CAATCCGTTCTTCGCCCAGCTGGCTGCCGTCGTGGAGAGCGAGGCGGAACGGCATGGCTACGCGGTCTATATGACTTCGACACATGGCGACCGGGCGCGGGAGATCGAGGCCATCCGCCGCATGCGGGACCGCCATGTCGATGGGCTGATCCTGATGAGCAACCGCCCCGACGATGGTTCGCTGGCGCGGCTGCTGGCCGATGACGACAAGGTGGTGCTCATGGACGAGGACGTGCCAGGCATTGGCCTTTCGCGCGTGTTCGTCGAGAACGAGGTCGGCGCCTATCTCGCCACCCGGCACCTGATTGCCGCCGGGCACCGGCACATCGCTGTGATCGGGGGGCCGCCGGGCCTGATGAGCGTGCGCGAGCGGCTGGCCGGCTATGAGCGGGCCATGGCCGAGGCCGGGCTGGCTGTGCATGCGGCAGACGTGATGCTGCAAGACTATAGCCGCAACTTTGGCCGTGCGGCGACAGAGGCGATCCTGGCGCAGACGATGACGCCAAGTGCCATCTTTGCCAGTTCGGACTATCTGGCGGTGGGCGTGCTGCAGGCGCTGCAGAATGCCGGCCTGTCGGCGCCCAAGGACATGTCGCTGGTCGGCTTCGATGACATGCCGTTTGCCGAAATGGTCAATCCGCCGCTGACCACTGTGCGCCAGCCGGTGGCCGAGATGGGCCGCATGGCGGTGGAGCAATTGATGGCCCTTCTCAACGGCATTGCCGCCGCCCCGTTGACCCGCCTGCCCGTCGATCTGGTGGTGCGGCGGTCGGTGGCCCCCTATCAGCCTAGGAGCATTTGATGAGCTTGCGTCGCGTCCTGATCGCCGGGGAATCCTGGACCGTTCACTCCATCCACCAGAAGGGTTTCGACAGTTTCACCACCACCGAATATGCCGAAGGGGTGCGCTGGTTGAAAGATGCGCTCGAGGCCGATGGCTGGAGCGTGACCTATCAGCCAGCCCATGTGGCGGCGCGGGATTTCCCCTCCACCCCGGAGGCGCTGGCGGAATTTGACTGTGTCATTCTCTCCGACATCGGCGCCAATACACTGCTGCTGCATCCTGATACCTTCAGCCGATCCAAGGTGTTGCCGAACAGACTTCATGCGATACGCGACTATGTGGCGGCGGGTGGCGGCTTTGTGATGGTGGGCGGCTATCTGACCTTCCAGGGCATCGAAGCCAAGGGGCAATATGCCGGCACGGCCATCGAAGAGGCATTGCCGGTGACGCTGTTTCACCGCGACGACCGGGTGGAATGCCCTCAGGGCGTGCTGCCCAGGGTGGTCGCCGGTGACCATCCCATCGTGGCCGGGCTGGACGCGCCCTGGCCGGCGCTGTTGGGCTATAACCAGGTCACGGCCAAGCCGGGCGCCAGCGTGGTGGCCACGGTGGGCGCCGATCCACTGATCGTCGCCGGCGGCTTTGGCAAGGGCCGCTCGGTGGCCTTTGCTTCCGATTGCGGGCCGCATTGGGCGCCGCCGCCGTTTGTGGACTGGAGCGGCTATGGTCCGCTGTGGTCGCAGATGGTTGGCTGGGTCGCAGGAGAGAAGTGATGAGCAAGGTCCAACAGCCGCCCGATCCGTGGCAGCGCACAACGACCGAACATGGTTTGGCGGCCGACGAGGTGATCTCTGCGCTGCAGAAATGCCTGCGGCGCGGGCTGGTGGACAATGTGCTGCTGCTCGGCTGGGAAATGTATCTGACTAGCCCCGAGATGGAAGAAATGCTGTGGTCGCGCCTGTGCGTGATCGCCGTGGAAGACATCGGGCTGGGCAATCCGCAGGCGCCGGTGCTGGTCGAAACGCTCTACCAGCAGCACAAGCGCTATGCGCGCCCGAGCGGGGACCGCTTCCTGTTCGCCGCACATGCCATTCGCGTGCTGGCGGGCTCGAACAAGGACCGCACGTCGGACGACATGGTCAACTGGGCCAAGCGGTCGATGGAACTGGGCGAAACCCTGCCCGAGATCCCCGATGTGGCGCTCGACATGCACACGCGGCGCGGCCAGGAAATGGGGCGCGACTATCTGTTCTTCATGCAGGAAGCGTCCAAGGTCATTCCCGAGATCAATGACAAAGAGCAGCGATATCGCGACTGGATCATGCAGGCGCTGGAGGACGGGCGGCTGACCTGAGGTCAGCCCCG
>JAHJOS010000055.1 GCA_018820005.1 Alphaproteobacteria bacterium
ATCGGCCAGGGCCGGTTGAGGCGATCGGAATGACGACCGAGGAAATTCGCTTCATCGTGCAGCGAACCGCGGCCTTCCTGGGCGACTTTTTTGTTGGCCGGGGTGACGTGGAGCAGCTTGGTGGGCCGGTCAAGGTGGCCCGGGTTTCCGGGGAGGTGGCGACTCTGGGCATAGTGGCACTCATAAACCTGACCGCTTTGCTCTCGCTAAATATCGGAATATTCAACCTTTTGCCTGTACCTATGCTCGACGGCGGGCATCTGCTGTATTATCTGATTGAAGCTATAAGAGGGCGTCCGCTCAGCTCGAAGGTCCAGGAGATCGGTTTCCGAATCGGCTTTACCCTGGTCATGAGTTTGATGGTGTTCACGCTCTTTAACGATACGCTGTTTGAGCACCTTGGAATCTTCCGTTAACCTCTGGTTAACCTTGGTTCGTAAGGTGTTGCCGGAATACAAGGGCACGAAGCTTTTGCTAACTGCGTCGAGGCTTACACCTTGTCCTTGGTTAAAAAGACGGTAAAACGATGTCATGGAGTTATCTTGAGGATCGCTATGCATGGCGATTCTTCGGGTTTGGTCGCAGAAGGCAAAATAATATGATCCACCCCACTACGACGATGCGCGGCGCATTTCTGGCGCTTGCGATACTTGGGGCAGCTCCACTCGCTGGTGCAAGCATTCCGCTACTGGGCGTTGCGACCGTGCAGGCTAAAGACCAGCTGGTCGCTTCGGTGCTTTTTGAGGGCAACCGGCGCTTTACAGATGCGCAGCTGCTGGCGATGGTTGATATCTCGTCGTCGGGCATCTTCACTCAGCAGCGCTTGGCGGCTGACGTCGAGAGCATTCGGCAAGCTTACGATCGCGACGGCTTCCGGTCGGTGTCTGTGACATCGCGGACCGAAGCGACGACCGATGGTCGGGTGCGGGTTGTGTTCAATGTGAATGAAGGCAATCGCGCGGGTATCGCTGCGATCAACTTCACCGGCAACAATGCGATCAGCGGTGGCAACCTCAAGGGTGCGTTGCTCACCAAGGAAACTGGCTTCCTGAGCTGGCTTTTCAAGGATGACGGTTATGACGAGCAGAAGCTCGCCGTCGATCGCGAGCGCGTTCGTCTCTACTACGCCAACCGTGGCTATCCTGATGCTCAGGTGACCTCGGTGGGTGAGTATGATGCCGCCAAGAACGCCTATTTCATAAATTTCACGATCAACGAAGGCCAGAAGTACACCTTCTCGCAAGTCGGGATCGAAACCAGCATTCCAGGCCTGAATACCAATGCTCTCAAGGGCGTGGTCAAGACGGGTGAGGGTGGCCGCTATTCGGTTTCCGAACTGCAGGGCACCATCGAGGATATGGCCTACGAGGCTACCACGCAGGGCTACTCCTTCGCTGACGTTCGTGCTCGTCTTGAGCGCGATGCGGCCAATGGCAGCTTCAAGGTGACCTATCTGGTTGATGAAGGCCCGCGTGTTTACGTGGAACGCATCAACATCACCGGCAACGACAAGACGCGTGATTTTGTGATCCGTCGCGAGCTGGAGTTCGCTGAAGGCGACCCCTTCAACCGTGCACTGGTCGTTCGTGGCCGCAACAACATTCAGGCCCTGGATTATTTCTCGTCCGTGAATGTGACGACTGCGCCTGGTTCGGCCCCTGACAAGGTCGTGGTCAATGTTGCCCTGACTGAAAAGTCGACGGGTGAATATGGCGCGACCGCCGGTTACTCGACGCAGGATGGTATCCTGGGCGAAGTCTCGCTGACCGAACGTAACTTCCTGGGTCGTGGCCAGTATCTGCGTGCCGCCATTGGTGCTTCGCAGGCCGGTCGTACCTTCGACTTCTCGTTCACCGAGCCGCGCTTCATGGGGCTCAAGGTTTCGGCTGGCATTGATGCCTATCACCGCATCAATGAAGAGACGACGTCCTCATTCTACGGTTCGCAGGCTACTGGTGGTGCATTGCGCGCCGGCATCCCGCTGACGTCTGATCTGTCGGCTACGCTGTTCGTGGGTGGTGAGCACAAGGTCATCAGCGATACCAAGGATAACCCGGCATTCCGCTCTTCCCTGGTCGTTGATGGTCAGGAGTTCAACAAGGCCTATGTCGGCTATACGCTGACCTGGAACAACCTTGACGATATGAAGAAGCCGACCGAAGGCCTGTATGCGACCTTTACGCAGCAGTACATCGGCTGGGATCACAACCTGATCAAGTCCGAAGGCAAGGCACGGTATTTTGTGCCGTTGGTTCAGGACAGTGGCATCGTCGCCAGCCTCAAGGGCCAGGCCGGTGTGATCAATGATCTGAGCGGCAATGGCGTTCATGCGGTTGAGGCGTTCAATCCCGGGTCGCAGCTGATCCGTGGCTTCGAGAGCCGTGGGCTTGGCCCGCGTCTGGCAAGTGGCGAATATCTGGGCTCGACCATGTATGCTGGTCTGTCCGCCGAAATCAGCTTCCCAATCCCGGCTGTGCCGGAGAGCTACGGACTGAGCGGTGCGATCTGGGCCGATACTGCCTGGGTTGATGGCCTGCCGCGTACGGCAACGGGTGCGGCTCCTGCATCTGCTGTCGATGCTGGCAGCACGGATGTGCCGCTGCGTACCTCGATTGGTGCATCCCTGATCTGGGACTCGCCGTTTGGTCCGCTGCGTGGTGATTTCGCGCACGTGCTCAACAAGTCGAGCTCGGATCGTACACAGATCTTCCAGCTGACGCTGCAGACCCTGCTCTAGACTTTATCGTGTGAAACAGTTCATTGAGCCGCGGGGCGGTAGCGCCGCGGCTCAATGCTTTTAAGTGGCACCATGGTAGACAAGCGTTTTCATCGTTTTGCGGGGCCGGCAACGGTTCGAGACGTATTTGCTGCCCTCAGGCGCACCGATGTCGAGTCGGCCGCTGACGCGCAGGATTTTCTGATTTCGGGCGTGCAGGACCTCGATGTTGCAGGATCGGGTGATCTGGCACTCGCCGCGCATGCCAGTTATAGCGCCGAGTTGAGCGCGACAAAGGCTGGCATCGTCATTGTGCTGCCGGCTTTGCTCGAATTGGTCCCTGCAGGCGTCGTCGCTCTCGTCAGCGACAAACCGCATCCGCTGTTCGCGGATATGCTGGATTATTTTTACCCGCAGAGTACGCGGGCTATCATCGCCGGTGGTCGCGACGATCTGGGCGAGCCGCTGCTTGAGGCTGACGTATTGCTGGGCGCCAATGTGGTGATCGGCCACGGTGTCGAGATTGGTCGTGGGTCTGTCATCGGCGCCAACACGGTTATCGGGCCAGGCGTCACTATTGGTCGCAACACCCTGATTGGCGCCAATTGCACCATCGACTGCGCCCATATCGGCAATGAAGTTGTCATTCATTCCGGCACTCGCATCGGTACGGAAGGTTTTGGTTGGCTCGATCAGGGGCGTGGCAACCGCAAGGTGCCGCAACTGGGTCGCGTGCTGATCCAGGACCGGGTGGAAATCGGTGCCAATTCCAGCATCGATCGCGGCGCTCTGGGCGATACGATGATCGGCGAGGGAACCAAGATCGACAATCTTGTCCAGATCGGACACAACTGTCGCATTGGTCGCAATTGCCTGATCGCTGCCATGACGGGCCTGTCCGGCTCTACGGTCGTGGGTGATGGCGTTCTGATGGGTGGCGGCGTCGGCACCTCAGGCCATTTGTCGATCGGCGCCGGTTCGGTGGTGCATGGCCGGGCGGCCGTTACCAAGGATTGGCCAGCCGGATCCAAGTTGGCTGGTGCTCCTGCCCAGGATATTAGAGATTTTTGGCGAGAAATCGCCGTCGTGCGTAGACTGTCCAAGGGAGACAAACGAGGATGAACGAGAGCACCGAGCTCACTGCGATGAGCATTGCCGAGATCCTCAAGAGCCTGCCGCATCGCTATCCATTCCTGATGATCGACAAGATCATCAATATCGATGGCGACGAGAAGGCTGTTGGCATCAAGAATGTCACCTTCAACGAGCCGATCTTCCAGGGGCATTTTCCCGAGAACCCGATCTTTCCGGGTGTGCTGATCATTGAAGGCATGGCCCAGACGGCCGGTGCGATCGTGATCAAGCACGATCTGGCCGCCAGCAAGAACGATGCAGGCGGCCCCCGCAAGAACATCGTGCTGATGCTTGGCGTCGACAAGGCCAAATTCCGCAAGCCAGCCGGGCCGGGCGATGTCATCGAGTTCCATATTGCCAAGATCCAGCGGCGCCGCAACGTGGGGCGCTACAAGGCTGATGCAATCGTGAATGGCACAGTGATTGCCGAGGCCGAAATCACTGCCATGATTATCGAGGCGACTTCGTGACTTCAATGGCGGTGCATCCCACCGCGATTGTCGCCGACGGGGCTCGTCTCGGTGACGGCGTCCGTATCGGTCCCTACTGCATCGTGGGCGCCAATGTGGTGCTGCATGATGGCGTCGAGCTGGTGTCGCACGTGTCCGTTGACGGGCATACCGAAATTGGCGCGGGTACGCGGATCTTTCCGTTCGCATCGATTGGTCATGAGCCGCAGGATCTCAAGTTTCACGGTGAGTTGTCGCGCCTGGTAATCGGGGAACGCTGCACAATCCGCGAGTCGGTTACCATTAATCCTGGGACCGAGGGCGGCGGCATGCTGACCCGCATCGGCAA
>JAHJOS010000442.1 GCA_018820005.1 Alphaproteobacteria bacterium
GTCCACACTGCTGCGCATGATTGCCGGCCTTGAGGATGTTACTGCCGGCGAGATCGAAATCGGCGGCAAGGTGGTCAACGAGCTGCCGCCGGTGCAGCGCGGCATCGCTATGGTATTCCAGAGCTATGCGCTTTACCCGCATATGACGGTTTTCGAGAACATTGCCTTTCCATTGCGCGTCGAGAAGCTCTCCTCCGACGAAGTCAACACGCGCGTTCACGCCGCCGCCAAGGTGCTCCAGCTTGAGCCGCGCCTGCAGCACCGTCCCGGCCAGCTCTCCGGTGGCCAGCGCCAGCGTGTCGCCATCGGCCGCGCCATCGTGCGTCAGCCCAAGATCTTTCTGTTCGACGAGCCCCTCTCCAACCTTGATGCTGCGCTCCGTTCCGAGATGCGCATCGAGTTGATGGAGCTGCACAAGCGCCTCGGCTCGACCATGATTTACGTGACCCACGATCAGGTCGAAGCCATGACAATGGCCGACAAAATCGTGGTGCTCGACGCTGGCGAGATTTCCCAGGTCGGCTCGCCACTCGAACTCTATCACAAGCCGGATAACCTGTTCGTGGCAGGCTTCATCGGTAGCCCCAAGATGAATTTTATCAGCGGCACAGTTGCTAGTGCCGATGGCACCACCATCACCGTCGACCTGGGCGCGCTGGGCGCAATTGCCCTGCCACGCAGCACCAAGCTTGGCGCAGGGCAGGCCGTGACCCTCGGGGTGCGGCCCGAGCATCTGCGCCTGGGCCAGGGCGATTTCACACTCTCCGTCACCCCCAACATCGTTGAGCACCTCGGCATTCATACCGTGGCCTATTCAACGCTCCAGGGCGGCGAGAACTTCATCGCCCTGTTCGAGGGCGCGCCTCAAATCAACGAGGGCGCGGCGTCAACCATCGGTTTCGCGCTCGATCAGGCGCATCTGTTCGACTCGGCCGGCTTGGCGGTCTACTAACCGCCAGAGGCCGGAGCCGGGAGATGCAGGCATGCTGGATATCGTCGGATTGTTGCAGACCGAGAAGAACGAGTTCACTCGATCTGAACGCGCGCTGACCGAGATCGTCTTGGCCGACGTTGATGCCGTGCTTAAGCTCTCGATCGTGGATCTGGCAGCGCAGGCCGAGGTCTCCCCGCCCACCGTCACCCGCTTCTGTCGCCGCCTCGGCTGCGACAGCTATGCCGATTTCAAGGTGCGCCTGGCGCAGTCCCGCTTTGTCGGACAGCGCTATTTCGCGCCGGCGGCCGGTCCATCGAGCGTGCATGAAATTGCCCAAGGGGTGGTGAACGGCATCCAGTCGATCATCTATGAAACCTTTGACCACCTCGACTTTGCCGCTGTTGAACGAGCGGCTGAAAGTCTGGTCAAATCCAGTTTCGTGCTCTCGTTCGGTTCGGGCGGCGCGTCATCGATGATGGCCGGTGAGGTGGAGGCGCGCCTGTTCCGGCTGGGCCTCAAGGTTGCGTCCACCGACGATCACCAGCTGCAGATGATGCGCGCGGCCGCCGCCCCTGCTGGCACGGTCATCGTTGCGTTCTCGCTTTCTGGCAACAATGCGCAACTGGCCAAAACCCTTGCAGTTGCTGGAGAATATGGTCTGACACGCATCGTCGTCACGCGCTCGGCGTCTCTTGTTTCAGCACAGGCCGACATTCTGCTGCCGGTCAACTGGCATGAGAACGCCGACATTTTGCGCCCGACGCCGGGTCGCTATGCCTTTCTGGCCACCATCGACGTTCTGTCCCAGACGGTTGCCACGCGCCTTGGTCCGCCTGCGGTAGCCGCCATGCGGCGTATCAAGCACCAATTGGTCGTCAACCGCGACGGTGAAGACGGCCAGCCGCTCGGAGACTGAACGTCCCACGCCTGGCGGCAGGCTATCGCTCCAGTCGTCATTTCCATTAGGACTACCCCATGACTACAGCGTTTTCATTTGCCACCACCTGGACCCCTGCCACTGATGGCGAGCCGCTGGGCTATGGGCTTGAACTGACCAATATCGGTGATGTTCCGGTCAGCGGTTTTCAGCTTGGGTTTTCCGGTCCAGCGCGGATTGATCCAACGGCGACGCTTGAAAATGGTAGTCTTCTCAAACGCTTGTCCAATCATTCCCTGATCGCGCCACCCGATGGTCTGGTGCTGGCACCCGGCGAAACCTGGACCTCGGTGGCGCGGGGATTGTCCTATGGCCTGCGGCACTGGAGCGATGGCGCCAACAGCGCCTATGTCGTGCTGGCCGATGGAACGACAGTCACCGTTGCTACGACGCCGACCAGGGGCAAGGGCAACAATGCGCCGCTCCTCAAGGGCGCGGCGCGCTTCCCCGTGCCGGCAAAGGCGCCGGTGCCCGTCTCGATTATTCCCTGGCCTCAGTCGGTGGCAACGACCGGTGCGCGCACCGCGCCCGCGGGGTTGGACCTGCAGCCAGAGGGGGCGGATGCAGAGCAGGCAAGCCTGGGTTTTGCACGCGTCTTGCACGCTCTTTTCCCGGTGGAAGCCTTGGCCAGGACTGCTGCTGAAGGCGGTATGCCTGTCGTTGTCGCGCACAAGGCGGGTCTGGCGCCCGAAGGCTATGAACTCAGCTTCACCGTGACCAGCGCCAAGGTCGTCGCCTCCAGCCGCCAGGGCATGTTCTATGGCCTGGTGACACTGGGCCAGATCCTGCGCGGCGCGCGTCTGCATCCGCAGACATTTGTGTTTCCCACCGGTGGGACCATCATCGATGCGCCTGGCTTTGCCTACCGCGGTACCCATCTCGATGTCGCGCGGCAGTTCTATACCTCGACCGAGGTCAGCCAACTGCTCATGGTCATGGCCTGGAACAAGCTCAACAAGTTCCATTGGCACCTGAGCGAGGATGAGGCCTGGCGGCTCGAAATCGATGCCTATCCCCAGCTGACCGAGATCGCGGCCTGGCGCGGCCATGGCAAGGCACTGCCGCCGCTATTGGGATCAGGCCCCGAGCCGACCGGCGGCTATTATACCAAGGACGCTGTCCGAGAAATCGTATCACTGGCGGACTCTGTTGGTATCACCGTCATTCCCGAGATCGACATGCCGGGCCATTTTTATGCGGCGCTGCAGGCGCTGCCCGAGCTGCGCGATCCCAATGAGACCGGCGAATACCAGTCCGTACAGGGCTTCCCCAATAACAGTCTCAACCCGGCCTATGAGCCGGTCTATGAATTTGTCCAGACGATCGTCGATGAAGTGCTTGAGCTGTTCCCTGCCGGCATCTTCCACCTGGGTGCTGATGAGGTGCCGCTGGCGGCCTGGTCGGGTTCGCCGCTGGCCCTCGACATGATCGAGGCGCGCGGCGGCATCGAGATGCGGCGCAAGCACGAACGCCAGTTCAACCAGCTGGGCAATCATGGTGGCGCCGACGAAATCGAAGGCTCGCCCACCGCGTTGATCCAGGCCGCCTTCATTCGTCGCGTGCACGACTACATTGCGTCGAAGGGCGCCATCACCGGCGGCTGGGAAGAGGCTGCCCATGGCGACGCGGTCGACAAGGAAAAGAGCTATGTGATCGGCTGGCGCAATGTCGAGATCAATGCGCAGCTGGCCGAGCGCGGCTTTGACATCGTGGTCTCACCCGGGCAGCGCTATTACCTAGACATGGCCAATAGCCTTGCCTGGACCGAGCCCGGCGCCGGCTGGGCGGGTTGGTCGGGTCCGCAGGAGACCTATGAGTTTGAGGCCCGCGCAGGCTTTTCAGAACAAGGCCTCAAGCACCTGCTGGGCATCCAAGCCTGTATCTGGAGCGAGTCCATGACCGATCGCGCCATATTTGATCGCCTGGTGTTTCCGCGGCTGTCGGCCATTGCCGAGGCCGGGTGGACCACGCCGGAGCGCAAGAGCTGGGACCGCTTCAAGGCCCTGGTGGGCACGATGCCGGTTCTTTATGGGCACTGGGCTGCGGACTAGACCGCGGTCTAGTCCAGCCACCGGACCTCACCATCCGGCGTCGCCTCAACCCCAGGGGTTCTCGACCATCGGCCAGATGGTGCGGGGCGCTTTACGATAGTTGGTCTCTGCCGGGCGGTTCGGGTAGGCCTGCCCGGCCGAGCAGTAGATGATCTCGGCGGCAATCTTGCTGAAGCTGTCGTAGAAGTGGTTGGTCGACTTGATCAGCAGGATCTTGCGCGATGTCGGATCGATCCCCAGCGCGGAAAACAGGCTGGGGTCAAAGCTCTGCGCCCGGGTTGAATTGAGGATGACGTCGATGCCGTCAAACGAGATCCATGCCGCGTCGCCAAACGGGGCGTAGCTGTCGCCGAACCGCATCTGTGCATCGCGCACCAGCCGGTTGACCCGGACGATTTTGTCGATTGGATTGCCGGTGAGCGGTGCTGATTTGGCGCCGAACCGAAGCGGGATTTCGGCGCCTTCGCCGGCCGCCATGCAGATCTGCACGGCCATGGGATCCCAGATGGTCCCGACGGCGATATCGGTAGCGCCCCGTTCGATCAGTTCGGCCAAGATCACCGTGGCGTCGCCTGCGGTACCGCCGCCCGGATTGTCCCAGACATCGGCGATGACAACGGGCCCGGCGGTTGCTGCCATGGCCTGAGCCACCGCAGTCTTTTCGTCCACCTGCGCCACCATGAAGGTGCCGCGCTTTTCAAAGAGCTCGCGACCCAGTTTTTCGGCCAGGGCGGCGCCGGCAGCTGCATTGTCATCGGTCACCGCAATGACCTTGGTTCCCATCTCTGGGACGTCACCGGCCATGAAGCCATGCACAACCGAAAGCGACAGCAGGCCCGGTTCGGACTTTTCGAGCGCGAACAGCCGGTCGACAAAGCCGCGCATGGGCTGCTTGCTGGTGGGGAACACGTCAATCATCCGGCAGTCGAATACCGACATGACCGGCTTGATCTCGCCCTTGAGCGTTCTGGCCGCGATATCCCAGAGGTCGCGTGCCCGATCGACGAAATCGGTATGGGGAAATTCCTTGAAATAGACAAAGAAATCCGCCGCCGCTGCCCGCTTGGCGGTCAGATGACTATGCGGGTCAAGCTCAGCGCAGACAAGGACGTCCGGGCCTACGATGGCCCGGATACGGCTCAGCAGATCGCCCTCGGGATCGTCATAGCCCTGGGCCACCATGGCGCCATGCAGACCTAGCACCACGCCATCGACCGGCATAGCAACCTGTAACTGGTGCAGAATATCGTCGCGCAGCTCTTCATAGGTTGCGCGCGCAATCAGCCCCGCCGGGTCGGCCCAGCTGGCACTGCCCTCGATCAGCGTCCAGCCCAATTTGGCACAGACTTCGCGGCCGACGGTGATCGGCGCGGTGCATAGGGTCGGCGTCGCCGGATGCATGCCGGGCGCGGCATGCAAGGATGCCTCAAAGGCGCGCTTGTCGATCGCGATGGGCGAAAATGTATTGGTCTCGGTGGCCAGAGCGGCGGTGAAAACGCGCACGTGGAAACTCGCAGGAAAAAGGGTCATGCTGCGCCAGCCAGAACAGGCGGCTGTCTCCACGATAACATGGGGTTTCACTGCAATCACGTAAGAAATTTACATTGAAGCAGGCATTTTAGGGCAGATAATGCGTTTTATGGGCGATATGCTCCCTGCACGAGAAACTGGCTTACATAAATTCACCTTGGAGTTGCCGATGCCGATCAAACGCTATGGTGCAGACAAAGCGGGTGCCGGCGGCCAGAACCTGCCCTTCGCGCGCGCCGTGGAAGCTGGCGGCTGGCTCTATGTTTCTGGCCAGGTGGCCATGCAGGACGGCGAGATCGTCCGCGGCGGCATCGTCGAGGAAACCCACCTCACCATCCAGAACATCATCGCCATCCTCACCGAGGCCGGCTACGGGCTCGAACATGTGGTGCGCTGCGGCGTCTGGCTGGACGATCCGCGCGACTTCTGGAGCTTCAACGGCGTCTATAAGAGCTATTTCGGCGAGCATCCGCCGGCCCGCGCCTGCGTGCAGAGCCATATGATGGTGGACTGCAAGGTCGAGATCGACTGTGTCGCCTATAAGGGGCCCTGAGATGACCGCATCGCCCTTTCGCCTGGACGGCAAGACCGTGCTGATCTCTGGCGCCGGCGGCGGCATTGGCCGATCGCTGGTTGCTGCCTTCCGGGCAGCGGGCGCCAGCGTCATCGGTGCTGACCGCGACGCAGACCTCCTGGCTGGGCTCGATCTGGCTGGCACGGTGCTGTTTGACCAGGCCGATGCCAAGGGCACGCGCAGCGCCATTGAGCATCATCTCAAGCAATTTGGCGCCCCCGATGCTGTGGTCTCCAATGCCGGCTTCACCCGCGCCGAAACGCTCGATCAGCTCGATGACGACGTCTGGGCGTCCGAACTCGCGATCAATCTGAGTGGCGCCTATGCCATGACGGACCCGATCGTTGCCGCCATGGCTGCGCGGGGCAGGGGTAGCCTCGTCTTCATCTCCTCGGTTAATGCCCTGGGCCATTATGGCAACCCGGCCTATTCGGCGGCCAAGGCGGGCCTGGTCGCCTATGCCAAGGCCATTGCCGTTGAGCGTGGCGGCCGCGGCGTGCGGGCCAATGTGATCTGCCCCGGTTCCGTGCGTACTCCGGCCTGGGATCATCGGCTTGAGGCTGACCCGACCCTGCTCGACAATGTGCTGCCGCATTATCCGCTCGGCCGCATGGTGCTGCCCATGGAAGTGGCCAATGCGGCGGTGTTCTATTGCTCCGATGCCGCGTCGGGCATAACCGGCACGGTGCTGCCGGTCGACGCTGGCCTGACCGCCGGCAATCTGGTGTTCGTTGACGAGGTCCTGAGGGGCAAATGACCGATATTTCTGCGCTTGATACGCCCGCCGTGCTGATCGACATCGACCGGGTCGAGGCCAATCTGGCCCGCACCCAGAGCTATGCCGATAGCCATGGCCTGAGGCTCCGCCCCCATATCAAGACCCACAAGCTGCCGCGCTTTGCCAAGCGGGCGATGGAACTGGGCGCGGTGGGCATCACGGTGCAGAAGCTGGGCGAGGCCGAGGTGTTTGCCGACGCCGGCATCACCGAAATCTTCCTGCCCTATAACATCATTGGCGCCGCCAAGCTGGCGCGGCTGCGGGCCCTGGCCGAGCGGGTCAATATCAGCGTCACCGCCGATAGCGTCACCACGGTTGCCGGGCTGTCGGACAGCTTTGCCACGGCCAATAAGCCGCTGACGGTGCTGGTCGAATGCGACACCGGCATGGGCCGCTGCGGCGTGCAGACGCCCGAAGCCGCCGTTGCCCTGGCGCAGTTGATTGCCGCTTCACCCGGTCTGGTGTTCGGCGGGCTGATGACCTATCCGGCCGCCGGCCAGGTCGAGGCCAATGCCGCGTGGTTGGCCATGGCCAAGTCCGAACTGATCCGCGCTGGTCTGCCAGCGAACGTGATCTCCAATGGCGGCACCCCCGACCTCTGGCGCGCTCATGAGGTAACCGCGGCCACCGAGCATCGGCCGGGCACCTATATCTACATGGACCGCTTCCAGGTCGCCAAAGGCGTCGGTAGCTTCGCCGATTGCGCGCTGACCGTGTTGGCCACCGTGGTCAGCCGGCCCACCGAAGATCGCGCCATCATCGATGCCGGCTCCAAGGCGCTGACCAGCGATACGCTGGGCATGACCGGCTTCGGGCTGATCGAGGCCTATCCCGAGGGCGTCATCACCGGGCTCAGCGAAGAGCATGGCACCATCGATCTGTCCAGGTGCAGCAATAAGCCGGTGATCGGCGAGACCCTGCGCATCATTCCCAACCACGCCTGCGTGGTCAGCAATCTGTTTGACACGGTCCACCTGATTTCGGGCGATCAGCTCGTCGAGACCGTTGGCGTCGCGGCCCGCGGCCGGGTGGGGTGACGATCCCGGCATGGCCGCTATAGTGCGCCCATGCTGGCCCCGTCCTTTTTTGACCGTCCCGCCGAAACCGTCGCGCCCGAGCTGATCGGGGCAACGCTGCTGGTCGATGGCGTCGGTGGCCTTCTGGTCGAGCTCGAAGCCTATGATCAGGCCGATCCCGCCTCGCACAGCTTTCGCGGGCCGACGCCGCGCAATGCCGCCATGTTCGGCCCGCCCGGCCATGCCTATGTCTACAAGATCTATGGCATCCACTGGTGCCTCAACATCGTCTGCCAGACCGGCAGCGCATTGTTGATCCGCGCTCTGGAGCCGACCGAGGGCCTTATGCAGATGCACGAGCGGCGCGGCGGTGTGGCCGCCGCCCAGCTCTGTTCGGGCCCGGGCAAATTGTGCCAGGCGCTGGCGGTTGATCGCCGGCACGATAGTCTGTCGCTGGCCGAGGCGCCGTTTGCGTTGTACGCGGCCACGGCAAGGGCCATGGTCCGCACCGGGCCGCGCATCGGCATCACCAAGGGTGTCGACACGCCTTGGCGCTTTGCTTTGGCGGGCTCGCGCTTTCTCAGCAAGCCCATGCCAGCGGTGGAGAGGGGGCAGGGTTGACCCCATGCCGCCTTGCGGCGCACCCCGCGCCTGTGATCCAAGAGCGTCGTGAGCACACTTGAATCGCCCATTGACCTGTTTGGCGCGGGACCCGCGCTTTCGCCGCGTGACCCGCTGGCCGTTCTGCGCGATGTCTTCGGGCACAGGAGTTTCCGCGGCCAGCAGGACCAGGTGGTGCGCCATCTGGTGGATGGCGGCGATGCCGTTGTGCTGTTCCCCACCGGCGCCGGCAAATCGATGTGCTACCAGATCCCTGCCATCTGCCGGCCGGGCGTCGGCATTGTCATCTCGCCGCTGATTGCCCTGATGCGCGACCAGGTCGAGGCCCTGCGCCAGGCCGGCGTGGCGGCTGCCGCGCTCAACTCCTCGCTCAATGCCGAGGAATCGGCCGAAGTGCGGCGGCAATTGCGCAATGGTGAGCTGGACCTGCTCTATGTGGCGCCCGAGCGCGTGGCGACACCCGGCTTTGCCAATATGCTGTCGGGCATCGATATTGCCCTGTTCGCCATCGATGAGGCGCATTGCGTCAGCCAGTGGGGCCACGACTTCCGACCCGAATATCGCGAGCTGAGCAAGCTCACCGAACTCTTCCCCGGCGTGCCGCGCATTGCGCTGACGGCCACCGCCGATCCGACCACGCGCGAGGACATCATCGAGCGGCTGGGGCTCGAGGCGGCCGAGGTTTTCACCACCAGCTTCGACCGCCCCAATATTTCCTATTCCATCGTCGAGCGCGACAAGGCCCGCGACCAGTTGCTGGCGTTTCTCGCCGCGCACAAGGGCAGCTCGGGCATCGTCTATTGCCTGAGCCGCGCCAAGGTGGAGGACACGGCCGAGTGGCTGTCCGCAAAGGGCATTCCAGCGCTGCCCTATCATGCCGGTATGAGCGCGGAGCGGCGCAACGCCAATCAGGACGCCTTCCTGCGCGAAGACAATATCTGCATGGTGGCCACGGTCGCCTTCGGCATGGGCATCGACAAGCCCGACGTGCGATATGTCGCCCATATGGACCTGCCGGCCTCCATCGAGGCCTATTATCAGGAAACCGGCCGCGCCGGGCGCGACGGCCAGCCCGCCGACGCCTGGATGAGCTATGGCATGGCCGATGTGGTGCAGCGCCGCCGCATGATCGACGAGGGCAATGCCCCCGACGAGGTCAAGCGGCTCGAACATGGCAAGCTCAATGCCCTGCTGGGGGTCTGCGAAACCGCCGAATGCCGCCGCAAGGCGATCCTGAACCACTTTGGCGAAACCTACCCCGGCAATTGCGGCAATTGCGACACCTGCCGCTCACCAGTGGAAACCTGGGACGGCACCGAGGCCGCCATCAAGGCGCTGGCGGCGATCTACCGCACCGGCATGCGCTTTGGCGCGGCCCATATCATCGACGTGCTGATGGGCAAATCCACCGAAAAGGTGGAGCGCTTCGGCCATCACAACCAGAAAGTGTTTGGCGCTGGGGCCGATCTCGACGCCAAGGTCTGGCAATCGGTGCTCCGCCAGTTGACGGCCTCAGGCCTGATCGTGGTCGACCATGCCAATCATGGCGCGCTGACGCTGGGGGAGGGCGCGCACGCCGTCTTCAAGCATGAGCGCCAGGTGATCCTGCGCAAGGATCGGCCCAAAAAGACCGTCGAGGTTCGTCGTTCGCTCGAGCGTGCCGCCAGCATCCCGCCCCATGCCCTGCCGCTGTTCGAGGCGCTGCGCGAGGCGCGCACCCGCATCGCCAAACAACAGGGCGTGCCGCCCTATGTCATCTTCCACGACGCCACGCTGCGCGCCATGGCGATGGCTGTGCCGCGCCATCCGCACGATATGCTCAACCTGCCCGGCGTCGGCCAGGCCAAGCTCGACCGCTATGGCGAGGCCTTCCTGGCTGTCGTGGCCGAGGTGGCGGCGTGACGGATCCCGCTGTAGCCAACGCGCCGGCGCCCTCTCGTCCGCGCTTTGCCGTGCTCGACATCGCCCGGGGTGTCGCGATCATCGCGATGATCGCCTACCATCTGTGCTGGGATCTCAGTTTCTTTCGGTTCATCGCACCAGACGTCGGCTATGATCGCGAATGGGTGATGATCGCCCGCTCGATCCTGGCGGTCTTTTTGTTCCTGGTCGGCATTGGTCTGGTGCTTGGACATGGTCGCGGCATCCGCTGGCCCAGCTTCTGGCGCCGCACTCTGTTTGTCGTCTCGGGTGCGCTGGCCATCACGCTGGGAACCTGGTTGGTTTTTCCCGACAGCTTTGTCTATTTCGGCGTGCTGCATGCCATTGCGCTGTTCAGCCTGCTGGCGCTGCCCTTGATCTTTGTGCCGATCTGGTTGGCAGCACTGGTGGCCGCCGGGGTGATCGCGCTGCCGTTCTTCTTCAGCGACGCGCTCTTCAACCAAAAGCTGTTTTCCTGGATTGGCTTCTGGCAGGTGCCGCCGCCCACCAATGACCTGGTACCGTTATTTCCCTGGTTCGGCGCCGTTTTACTGGGGGTGATCGCCGCACGTCTGCTGCTGGCCAGCCCACTTGCACAGCGCCTTGCGGCAATCCAGCCCACTGGTCGCCTGCCGCGCCTGCTGGCTACGCTTGGCCGGTGGAGCCTTCTGGTCTATCTGTTGCATCAGCCAATCTTGCTGGCCATCATCGCTCCTGCCGCGGGCTTGCTGCACCCCGAAATCGCCATGCGGCGCACTGATTTCCTCGCGTCCTGCCAATCGACCTGCACCGAGGCCGGCACGACGCCGGCGCTGTGCACCACCTATTGCCAGTGCGGGCTTGAGGGTGTGGAAGCCGGCGATCTCTGGCATGCGATCTATAGCGGCATGGTCTCGGCCGACGAACAGGCCAAGCTCGATGCTCGCAATCGCCAGTGCTCGGCACTGATCTATCCCGAGCTCAATGCGCCCCAGTGACAAGGGGACCGCAAACTTGCGTTTTTTGCTCAAATTCTGTCTTGAACGGTAGGCAGAACGGGCGTTGAATAACCCGACAAGCTGATTTGTCCGAATGCCGGTGACGGCGATCGCCCGGCCCGTTTGGACCCCACATTATTTGACGTCTGGATACTGCCTTGACCTCCCACACGGCTGGCCGCGACCGTTCGCGCGGCGATGCGCGGGCCCATTTGGCCGCTGCCCACGCTGGCAAGGGCCAGAGCCCACTGGTGCGCATTGCCCTTTTCTCGCTCCGGCACCCCTGGCAGGCCTCGTTTGCCATCGGGGCCACCATTGTCGCCTCGGTACTGCAATTGCTCATCCCGCGGCTGCTTGGCCACGCCGTCGATCAGGCGCAGGGCATTCTGACTACAGCCGGGGAGGGCGCTGAACAGGCGCTATTCTGGAGCGCCATGACTTTGCTGGCGGTTTCGGTGGCGCGCGGCGTCTTCACGCTGCTGCAGAACTATTTCTCGGAAAGCGTGGGCCACCATGTTGGCTATGAGCTGCGGCTGGCGTTTTACGACAAGGTGCAGAAGCTGTCCTATTCCTACCACGACAAGATCCATACCGGCGATCTGATCACCATGGGTCTGCTCGATCTTGATGGCGTGCGCATGTTCTTTGCCACGGGCATGGTGCGCGTGGTGCTGCTCTCGGTGCTGATCGGGGTGGGCGCCTATATGCTGTTGACCACCGATGTGGTGCTGGGCCTGTTGGCGCTGAGTTTTGTCCCCTTCGTTGCCTGGCGCTCCTCGGTGGCACAGCTCACTTTGCGTGCCACCTGGATTGCCCTGCAGGATAAACTCTCCGGCCTGACCCGGGTGATGGAAGAAAATCTGGGCGGCATTCGCGTGGTGCGGGCTTTTTCGGCGCAGGATTTCGAGCTGGCCAAATTCGACGACGCTTCACGCGCAGCGCTTGAGTTGTCCCATCAGCGCGTAGACGTGCGTGTGCGCAACACCAGCGCCATGACCTTCTCGTTCTTTGCAGCTATGGGACTGGTGCTGTGGTTCGGCGGCAACAAGGTGATAGCAGGCGAGATGAGCGTTGGCACACTCGCCTCGTTCCTGACCTTCATGACCATCCTGCAGATGCCGGTTCGCCAGCTCGGTCTTATGGTCAATTCGTTTGCCCGCGCCTCCATCTGCGGCGATCGACTGTTCAGCTTTTTTGATGAGCCACTGGCTATCGATGATGCCCCCGGCGCCACCGACCTGGTGGTCGGCGAGGGCACGCTGCGCTTTGATGACGTGCACTTCACCTATCCCGGCGCAACCCATCCCACCCTTGATGGCGTGAGCTTTGAAGCAAGGGCCGGTCAGACGGTGGGTATTGTCGGGGCACCCGGCGCTGGCAAGTCGACGCTCGCCCATCTGATTCCGCGCTTTTACGACATCGACAGCGGCAGCATTACCCTTGATGGGCAGGACGTCAGCAAGGTTACCCTGCAGTCGTTGCGTCGGGCCGTTGCCGTGGTGCAGCAGGATACGTTCCTGTTCACCACCACCATCGAGAACAACATTGCCTATGGCGATCCCTGGTCCAAGGAGACCAAGATCGAAAAGGCGGCTGAAAGCGCCCAACTGCACAATTACATCATGGGTCTGCCGGCCGGCTATGACACTGTGGTGGGCGAGCGTGGTGTGTCGCTCTCGGGTGGCCAGCGCCAGCGGCTCTCGATCGCCCGCAGCCTGGTGCTCAAGCCCGCAGTGATGGTTTTCGACGATTCGACCGCCGCCATCGATGCGGGTACCGAACATCGCATCCGCAGTGCTATCCGCCGCTATGCCAAGGACAGGGTCACCCTGGTGATTTCCCATCGTCTCAGTTCTTTGCTGCACGCCGATACAATCCTGTTTCTTGAGGATGGCAAGATCGTCGAACAAGGCAGCCACGAGGAACTGCTGGCCCTGGGTGGGCGCTATCGGGCTCTTTATGAGCTGCAGACCCGCCCCGTCGAAGACATCGAACTGGGGAGCGCCGCCCAATGAGCGCCACCGACCAAGACGACCGCGAGACTGCTGCGTTCCCAGGCCAGCGCCCGCCGCGCGCCAGTGTAGGCAGCCACCGCATCGAAGAGGAGATCTTCGGCAAGGCCTATGATCCCAAGACCGTACGGCGCATCTGGGCTTTCGTGCGGCCCTATCGGCTCAAGATCTATCTCTCGATAGGGGCCGTCCTGGTGTTTACCGCCACGCAGCTGGCCATCCCGCTGATCATCGGGCGGGCCATCGACAGCGGCATGACTCAAGGTGGCAATTCTACCAATCTGCTGTGGGCTGTTGCCGCTTTTGCCGTCGCGGTCATCTTCAATTTCGGCGCCTCCTTCGTGCAGGAGACCGAAGTGGGCAAGGTCGCCGAAAATGTGCTGTTCGATATGCGCCGGGCCATGTTCGCCCAGCTGCAGCGCGTCTCGCTCAGCTTTATGGACAAGACTGAGGTTGGTCGGCTGATGAGCCGGTTGCAGGGTGACGTCAACTCCATGCAGGAGTTCCTTGAAACCTCCGTGATCTCGGTGGGCGACATGGTGCTGCTGGTGGGCATCGTGGTGGTGTTGCTGACGCTCGACTTCCGCCTGGGCCTGTTGACCCTTTCGACCATGCCGATACTCTTTATCGTGCGCATCTTCTGGCTGCCGCCAGCCAAGCGCGCCTTCTGGGCAGCGCATGAAACCAATTCGATCACCGCCGGCGCAATGGCCGAAGGCATCAACGGCGTGCGCACAGTGCAGAACCTGGATCGCCAGAAGGTCAATTTCGATCTGTTCGACGACAAGGCCTATGCCAATCTGCGCACCCAGCTGACCGGCTCGCGTTTCGCGCAGGTCATGGTCCCCATTGTTGACAGTCTCACCGGTATCGCCATGGCCATCGTGGTGGTGGTCGGCGGCTCACTGGTGCTAAATGGCGGCCTCGAAATCGGCGTCATCGTGGCCTTCCTGTTCTACATCCAGCGTTTCTTTGACCCGATCCGATCGCTGACGATGCAATATTCAATCATGCAGCGCGCCATGACCTCGGGCCGTCGCATCACTGAAGTGCTCGATATTCCGGCGTCCATCAACGACAAGCCCGACGCCATCACGCTGACGCGCGACATGGATGGGTCGGTCGAGTTCGCGAACGTCAACTTCGCCTATGACCCGGACCGCCCAGTGCTTCGTAACGTCAGCTTCAAGGTCAAGCCCGGCGAGACAGTCGCCCTGGTGGGCCCCACCGGATCGGGCAAGACCAGCGCCATGGCGCTGGTGCACCGCTTCTATGAAGTGCAGTCCGGCGCTGTTTTGGTGGGGGGCCATGATGTGCGCGATATCACTCAGCAGTCGCTGGGCGAACAGGTGGCCATGGTGTTGCAGGAAGCTTTCCTGTTTACCGGCTCGGTGTTCGACAACATCCGCTACAACAAGGCCTCGGCGACACGTGCGGATGTTATCGCCGCTGCCACGGCGGTAGGCGCGCACGAGTTCATCAGCCGCATGCCGCAGGGCTATGACACAATCCTCGAGCAGCGCGGTTCCAACCTGTCACAGGGCCAGCGCCAATTGCTCAGCTTTGCGCGCGCATTGGTGGCTGACGCCAAGATCCTGGTACTCGACGAAGCCACCGCCAATATCGACAGCTACACCGAACGCCAGATCCAGAAGGCGCTGCTGATCCTGCTGAAGGGTCGCACGGGCATGGTGATCGCGCATCGGCTGGCGACGATCCGCGGCGCCGACCGCATCATCGTGCTGCAGAACGGCGAAATGATCGAGACGGGCAATCACGACCAGCTCATGGCGCAGGGCGGGCTCTACGCCAAGCTCTACAATATGAACTATGCCAGCTTCGACGATATCCCCGACGAGTTGGTGGCTGAGGCCAATGCCAGGGCGGCGTCAACCTGAGGCCAGGGCGCCGCTTGATCGAGCCTTCGGCTACGGTCTCGCGGCGGCTCAGGCGCCATGCTAAGCAAGGGCCATCGGGAGACCCGCAAAAATGCGTTTGATCGTTGCTGCTACGCTGAGCCTCGCGCTGGCGACGCCTGTTCTGGCCGTTGATGCCATCACCTACAAGGGTACGCTGGGCAAGCTGCCGATCATCGCCGAATTGGCCGCATCCAGTGACGGCGTTCTGGTGGGGCGTTACAGCTATCTCAACAAGGGCGGCGATATTCCCCTTGATGCTGGTGGCGGGGCCGGCGGCCCCATCTTGCTGGCCGAAGAAGCGCCGTGCACTGAAACCACCTGTATCCAGGACGACAATGGCGATGTGCCTGACAAGCCGATCGGCGCCTATTGGACGCTTGTACCATCCGAGGACGGCGCCACGATAACCGGCAGCTGGGCGGCAGTCGGCAAATCGGGCAAGACGCTCGATATCAAGCTTGAGCGGATCGGGCAGCGCGCGCTGGCAGATGGTGTCGAGGTGTCCCCCTTTGGCCTCTATGACAGCGCCTTCCAGACCACATATGCCGGGCTGAGCGCTTTCACGCCGGAAACGGCACCCTATGACTTCGCCAAGATGGACGTGCCGCTCGAGATTGGCTCCACCCAGACCATCGAAGGCTCCAGCTTTCACTATGTCGCCGATCCGCGCAGCAAATTCCTGTTTCCGCGCATTGTGGCGCTGGCCGATGGCAGCGCACCGGACCTGGCCAATAAGGCGCTGGCGCGGCGTCACGCCCTGATCAATTTCCATGCCTTTGACTGCATGGCAATGATCTATGCAGGCTTTGGTGCCAACCAGTATTCAGCCGGACGGGGACCAGGTTCTCTGGGGGACTATGATGGCGAAAATGTCGAGGTCAGCTACCTGTCGCCCACGGTGATGAGTTGGTCGGAATCGGGCAGCACCTGGTGCGGTGGCGCCCACCCCAACAATCACAGCGACAGCTACAATCTCGACGTTCGGGCCGGCGCGACCTTGGCCATGGCCAAGGTGTTCAAGGATTGGACGGCCACCTACCGTGCCACCGGCAATGACGATGGTTGGGCGTGCTGTCTGGGTCAGGTGGTTAAC
>JAHJOS010000443.1 GCA_018820005.1 Alphaproteobacteria bacterium
GCGTCGCGCTTTGTCCGCTTGCGGGCCATCTGACCTCTTCCTATTGGGTTGTCCGCATCCATACAGGAGCCGACAACCGTCCGGCCCAAATGGGACCGAAATTCGTAGCGAAGCGAAGGAATTGCCGCTTCTGAACCGACCCCGGAGATACTCTTCGCTCCTTCGGCCGGCCACCTCCTGCGTCGCTGCGGCGGTCCTGAGACACACCAAACAGGTCTTGCAAGAAGCTTGCGCTTCACCTCTAGCGTGTAGGGATGTTGCGTCCGATTGGCAACAGGAAACTCGAAATGCAACAGCCGGGCAAATTTATGTGCGCAGGTTGGCCGCGCCTGCAAATCATCGCATAAGAGCGCTCGCGCCGCAGAATCTTCGAGCGGCGACACGTGTTGCGCTATCTCAATGTATCCGGGGGCCGGTCTGCGCTTGTTCACACCATTCCGTGAAGTGATGCTGTCGCTTGCCCTTGTGCTGGCGATGCCCGCGTTGGGTGTGCCCGGGGCAATGGCGCAGGATGCGCCGGCCACGGCGACCGAGGTTGCTCCCGTCGGCCTGCCCAATGTGATGGACGTGCGCGTTACCGCGACGCCGGAGCGGGCGCGCCTGGTGATCGACCTGGCGGCCAAGACTGAATTTGCACTGGTCTCGCTCGACGGACCCAACCGCCTGGCGATTGATGTGCGCGCAGCAACGTTTTCGGTGCCCGAGCCGATTGGCAAACCTGCTGGTGACGGCATGGTGGAAGAGTATTCTGTCGAGCAGGCAGGACCCGATCGTGTGCGCACGACGCTGGTGCTGACAGGCCCGGCGCAAGTGCAGCAGGCTTATGTGCTTGATCCGTTCGAGGACCAGCCGGCGCGGCTGGTGGTCGATATCATTCCGGCCAGTGCCGAAGACTTTGCAGCCAATGTGGCCAAGGACCTCGAGGCTTCCGCAACCGTGCCGCCGGTGGTGGCGTCGACGCCCGCCGGTGGTTCGGAACTGCCCATTGCGACACGCCCCCTTGTCGTGATCGATCCGGGTCATGGCGGCATCGACAGCGGTGCCGAGGCAGTTGGCGGCGCCAAGGAGAAGGACATTGTGCTGGCCTTTTCGCTCAAGCTGCAGCAATTGCTGATCGCATCGGGCCGGTTCGACGTGGCGCTGACGCGCGAGGATGATTCCTTCCTCAAGCTCGAAGAGCGGGTTGCGCTGGCGCGGGCCAACAAGGCCGATATTTTCATCTCCATCCATGCCGACAGCTTCCAGCAGCCCGAGATCCGGGGCGCCAGCGTCTATATCCGCGACGAGAACGCGACCGATGTGCTCGACAAGCTGCTGGCAGATTCCGAAAACAAGACCGACGTCATTGCCGGATTTGCGGCGCCACAGATGGCGCCCGAGGTGGTCGATATCCTGCTCGACCTGATGCGGCGCGAAATGCGCCATCAATCCTATACCCTGGCCGAAACCGTGGTGCGCCAGCTCGAACCCAGCGTGGCCATGCGGCGTTACCCGGTGCGACAGGCAGATTTTTTCGTGCTGCAGGCGCCCGATGTGCCCTCGATCCTGGTCGAGCTGGGGTTTTTGTCGAACGCCGATGACATGGCCAATCTGCTGCAGGGGGATTGGCAGGATCGCACCGCCGAGGCGGTGGCGCGCGGCATTTCCTCGTATTTCGACAGTTTGAAAGCCGACCCCTGATGTGACAAATCGGTCACGTCGGGCGGCAAGCGGCGGCCTAGCGGCGCGCCGTTGGCCTTGTGATCCACTTTGGGCCTCGGCTCTGCTATGATTCTGGCAAGATTTGCGGGGCGTCGTCGAGACGATGGCTTCGCTGACATATAGCGCTACGGGCCTTAGGGAACGGGCGCCGCGGAGAAATTGAATATATGCTGCGCTTGTTCGGCTGGCTGTTTGGCTTTGGCATATTTATGGCTCTGGTGGCAGCCGTGGGGGCAGGCGTCTACGTCGCGACTGTTTCTGCGCAACTGCCGGACTATACCGTGCTCAAGGACTATCAACCGCCCGTGACCACGCGCGTACATGCGGCCGACGGCACGCTGCTGGCCGAATTCGCTCGGGAGCGCCGGCTGTTCCAGCCGATCGAGACGGTGCCGCCGCTGGTGATCCATGCGTTCCTGTCGGCGGAAGACAAGGATTTCTACACCCATGGCGGTATTGCCATCGACGGCATAATCCGCGCACTGCGTGACAATGCGCTGGCCTTGCTGGAGGGGAACAACACGATCCAGGGCGGCGGCTCCTCAATCACCCAGCAGGTGGCGAAGAACTTCCTGCTCTCTTCCGTGCGGACAGTAGACCGCAAGATTCAGGAAGCGGTGCTGGCGATTCGGATCGAGTCGACATTTTCGAAGGATCGCATACTCGAACTTTATCTCAACGAGATCTTTCTTGGTCTGAATTCCTATGGTGTCGCCGCGGCGGCCCTGAACTATTTCGACAAGGCGCTGTATCAACTGTCGTTGAGTGAAGCCGCTTACCTCGCTGCGTTGCCCAAGGCACCTAGCGACCTCAACCCCTTTCGCGCCCAGGCTGCCGCTATCGAGCGCCGCAACTGGGTGATCGATCGCATGGTGGAAAACGGTTATGCGACCGCCGAAGAGGGCGCGGCCGCCAAGGCGGAGCCGCTCAACGTTGTGGGACGAGCGGGCGGCAGCCAGCTCTATTCGGCAGAGTATTTTACCGAGGAAGTGCGGCGCGAACTGGCCAAGCTTTATGGCGAAGACCAGCTTTATGGTGGTGGGCTGTCGGTGCGCACGACGCTGGAGCCCAAGCTGCAGGAATATGCGCGCAAGGCGCTGATGGACGGGTTGATCGCCTATGACCACGGCAAGGGGTTCCGCGAGCCGGTGGCCAGTGTCGAGCTGGGCGCGGACTGGGGCCTCAATGTGGCCAAGGTTGTCCCGCTCAGCGATGTGCCCGAGTGGCAGTTGGCGGTGGTGCTGGAGCTGGGCGATAACCAGGCCCGCATCGGCCTGCGGCCGGCCAATATTGCGGACGGCGGTGTATCGTCCGACCGTATCGAGGGCACGCTATCAGGTCCGGAAATCAAATGGGTTTCAAAGCCGGTAGACAAGTTTCTTAAAGTTGGGGATGTGGTCTATGTCTCGCCGGTTGCCGGCAAGACGGGGATTTATACGCTTGAGCAAGTGCCTGAGATCGAAGGGGCGCTGGTGGCGATGGACCCGCGCACGGGCCGTGTGCTGGCCATGGTGGGTGGCTTCTCCTATGCACTGAGCGAGTTCAACCGGGCGACGCAGGCGCTGCGCCAGCCCGGGTCATCGTTCAAGCCCATCGTCTATGCGGCGGCGCTGGACAATGGCTATACGCCGGCCTCGGTTGTGCTCGATGCGCCGGTGGAAATCCGCAATGGCGACGGCTCGATCTGGCGGCCGGAAAACTATGCGCAGCAATTTTATGGTCCGCAGACGCTGCGGCGCGGCATCGAGCGCAGCCGTAACGTGATGACGGTGCGGCTGGCACGCGACATCGGCATGCCGCTGGTGGCGGAATACGCCAAGATGTTCGGCGTCTATGACAGCATGCAGCCCGTGCTGGCGATGGCGCTGGGCGCAGGCGAAACCACCGATATGCGGATGACGGCTGCTTATGCCACCATCGCCAATGGTGGGCGCAAGATCGTACCGACGCTGATCGACCGCGTGCAGGATCGCTATGGCGCTACGGTCTACCGGCATGACCAGCGGCTGTGCCAGGATTGCGCGGCCGACAGCTGGCATGGCCAGGGCGAGCCGGTCATCGTGGACAATCGCGAGCAGGTGCTGGACCCCATGACGGCCTATCAGATCACCTCGATGATGGAAGGCGTAGTGCAGCGCGGCACCGGCACCGCCGCCAAGGTGCTCAATCGACCGGTGGCCGGCAAGACCGGCACGACCAATGATTACAAGGACGCCTGGTTCGTGGGCTTTACGCCCGAGCTGGCCGTGGGGGTCTATGTTGGCTACGACAAGCCGCGCTCGATGGGCAGTGCGGTGACGGGTGGCACGTTCGCAACGCCGATCTTCACCGAATTCATGCAGAAGGCGCTGGCGGGCAAGCCGGCAACGCCGTTCAACGTGCCGCCCGGCATGACGACGGCGATGATCGATCCCAATTCTGGCGTACAGGCTTTTGACGGGCAGGGCGGTATCGCGGAATCGTTCAAGCCAGGTACGGGGCCGAACCTGATGACGTCGGTGATCGGGCTGGATGCGGCGGGCTATGACGAGGCCCTGCGTCAGCAGATGCTGCAGCAGCAATATAGCGGCGGCATTACCCAGCCGAGCGGCAATGGCACCTATCTTGACCCCAATCTGGGTCGTGGCGGCCTGTTCTAGATGGCAGACTTCGTGATCTACCCCGATCCGGTGCTGGCCCAGGTGGCGCGGCTCCGGCCGGTGGATGCGGCCATGGTGGCGGTTGGTGCGGCATTGCAGGCCGCTGCAGAGAGTGTGCAGGCCTACGGGTTGGCGGCGGCCCATATCGGGCAGGCAGAGCCCATTGTGGTGGTCAGCATGGGCACGCCGGGCGACGCGCGCGACTACCGCGTGCTGTTCAACCCGGTGGTGACTGCGGTGGCCGAGGAGACCAGCGTGGGCCCCGAGGGATCGGTATCCATGCCGGGCATAGAGGTCCCCATTGCACGGGCCCAGTGGTGCGAGATCGCCCATGACGCGGCAGACGGTACGCAGCACAACCTGCGGCTTGAAGGGTTTGCCGCGCGGGTGGCGCAGCATGAGATCGAGCAGGTGAACGGGGTGTTTTTCCTCAGCCGGCTGTCGCGGATCAAGCGCGATACTGCGCTGCGCAAGTTTGGGAAAAGCCAGCGCTAGGTTGATCGGGTCGGGCGCGTCGGGTACAGGATGCGCCCAA
>JAHJOS010000444.1 GCA_018820005.1 Alphaproteobacteria bacterium
AGGCCCACCGCGCTGGCTGGAAGAACGCGAAGCACATCGATCAGTGGGAGAGCACTCTCCGCACCTATGCGGGGCCGGTCATCGGCAAGAGACCGGTCGACCAGATCGTCGTCGAGGACGTGCTCAGGATCATTAAGCCGATCTGGAGCGAGAAATCCGAGACGGCGAGCCGGCTGCGGGGACGGACCGGCAAGCGCCGCCTGACGCGGCTGAAGCGCGGACGTCTGGCATGGTTGCCCCAAATCCTGGCAAACGCCGCGTGTGGCCGGCTGTGCGGTTATTGCCGACAGACTGCTGACCACGCCTCAATCAGTTCGACGATGTCGTCGAACTATACTGGGCCAAATTCGTCCGGGGCCTCCACGATCTAGCCCAGCAAGGACTGCACGAGAAGTCAGCGCTGTCAGCTGGCACTTGGGCCGCCGATCGGAAGCTAGATGGCGAACCGGATTCATCGCGGCGGGTGACAACTCTGCAGCCCTTAGTTTGGGCCTATCCAGGGTTGTAACGTAACGCGTGGCTGTTAGGCTCTCGGGACGAAATAACCTGACATCACAATGAGTTCTGAAGGAGTGTCCCCATGTTCAACGCCAGCCTGCCATCCCTTGTTGCCCCGCTGGGCATTGGGCTTGCCTTGTTGACGCTGAGCCTGCCGGCCTTGGCAGAGGACATCGAACTGGGGAACGGCTCCTCGGTGGCCATCAATGAATATCTTGTCGAGACCGATGGCGCTGGCTTCAAGACCTTGATCGTTCGGGCCGTGCCCAATTTTGATCCCGAGCCGTTCGGTCAGGTCCCGTCGGACAACTACGCCCGCCTGGTGCAGCCACTATGTCGGAACCTGGTAGCCAACAGTGCCGCCGACCTTGAAGAGGAGGGTATCGGTGCCGTCCGTGTGCGTTGGGACTTCACGCCAACCAAGCAGGAAAAAGACACGCCAGACAACATCACGGTGACCCGCTTCCACGAGATGGTGTTCGATATCGAGGAGAACGCACCCTGCATTCCCAAACCCTTGGGTGTGGGACTGGACAACCTCAGCCCCGAACTCAGTAGCAATTTCTCGGCCACCTTGAGATGGGCAGAGTCAGGCCCCACCCCAGGGGAGCTGTCGCTTACCTACGCTGTAGAGTCCGGGCTGGCAGAGTCATCCATTGATGGCCTCGACAGGGCAGCTGTGGAACTGTGCATACTTCACGCCGACATCCTGCTTGACGCTCGTGCCCGCTACTACAAGCAGCTCGACAGTCGAACTGTGGCTATCACCTTCGAGCAGGATGACCAGAAGCCCGGGTTCGAACTGCTGCGACGGGTCACGTTCCCTGTTCGGAACGGTCAATGCGCCACTGGGCTCAGCGGCATGCTGACCGAGGCCATCCGGAACAGATAGGCCGGAAGCCAGTCGGGGGAGAAATGGGCATGCGCCGCACAACGCGGCGGCCGCCAACCGTTCTCAAATAACGACGAAGATATCCCGAAGTCGGTTGTATATCAGCCCTTCACGGCGCCGCCGGTGAGGCCGGAGATGACGTAGCGCTGGGCGAGCAGGAAGAAGGCGATGGCCGGCATGATCGAGAGGGTGAGGAAGGCGAGGATTCGTGGCCAATCCGAGCGGAACTGGCCCTGGAACTGCATGATGCCGAGCGGCCAGGTGTACTTGGCCTCCGAGTTCAGCACGATCAGTGGCAGCAGAAAGCTGTTCCAGCTGCCGACGAAGTTGAACACGCCTACCGTCGCGATGATCGGCAGGCAGAGCGGCAGCGTCACGTACCAGTAGATGCGGACATAGCCGCAATTATCCATGCGGGCGGCGTCGATCAGTTCCTTGGGCAACTCCTTGAAGAAGTTGTGGAACAGCAGCACCGAGAACGACACGCTAAACGCCACCTGCACCAGCACGATGCCCCACTGGCTGTCGAGCATGCCGAGGTCTCGCATCTTGATGAAGAGCGGCAGGATACCGGTGGCGGCGGGGAACAACAGCCCCAGCATCAGGTAGCCGAGGATGAACTTGCTGCCGAAGAACTTGATGTGGGCGAGCGCGAAGGCCGTCATCGACGCGACGAGCGTCGAGAGCACGACGGTGCCACCGGCAATGAGGAACGAGTTCCACAGCGACGAGAAGTAGCGCGGGCCGCCGAGGATTTCCACGAAGCGCACCGGATCCCAGTTGGCCGGGAAGCCGAACGGGTTCACGCGCAGCTCACCGATCTCTTTGAAGCCCCCAAGGGCTGTCGTGTAGAATGGTACGAGCACGAAGGCGGCCACGACCAGCAGCGTAAGCCACTGGAGTGACGAGACCGGCGCACGACGTTTCTTGGCGGGGGTGGTCATCAGGTCTGCTCCGCTCTGAAGAGTATGCGGCGATAGGCGAGCGCCACCACGACGCAGGCGATGAACAGCAGCACGCTCACCGCGCCGCCGAAGCCGAGCTTCATGCGCAGGATGCCGAACTGGTAGAGGAAGGTCACGATGGTGTGGCTGGTGTGCGACGGCCCGCCATTGGTGAGCGGAATGATGATGTCGAACAGCTGAAGCGCGCCGGTGATGGCGAAGAACACCGAGATGACGATGGCCGAGCGGATCATCGGGATCTTGATGTGGCGGACGATCTGCCACTTCTTCACCCCGTCGAGCCGCGCTGCCTCCACCACCTCGCTGGGGATCGACTGCAGGCCTGCCAGCAAGGTCACACCGAAAAAGGGAGACCAGCGCCAAATCTGGGCTGCCATCACCATGAAGAGAGCGAAGCCTGGAGTGCCCAGCCAGTTCATGTACTTCATCTCGGGGAAT
>JAHJOS010000445.1 GCA_018820005.1 Alphaproteobacteria bacterium
GTCCTTTGGTTCCTTGCGCGGCACGTCCTTGAGCTTGTCGATCAGATAGGCATGCGTTGCCTTGTTGGCGACAATCATCGCCCCGGTGCGCTCATAGAATTCAGGGCCCCGGCCCCACCAGTCGGTCACTACACCACCCGCTTCCTGCACGAACAGGATGCCTGCCGCTGTGTCGAGGAAGCCGGTTTCCTCATAATAGCCCGTCAGCCGGCCCATCGCGACATAGGCGCAGCTATTGGCGGCACTGCCGACCACACGCACCGAACTGATCGGAGCCCGGATCGCATCAAGCCGCTCATAGGCGCCGGGATAGAGCTGCAGGCCCGGTGTCGGCAGGCCCGTGCCGATATTCATCAGGGCTGGGTCGGTTTGCGGGCTGACCTCAAGGCGCTTGCCATTGAGGAAGGCACCGTGCCCGGCCAGCGAGGTGAACATCTCATCGGCCGGCGGGTTATAGAGCACGCCACAGATCGTCTCGTTGCCACGTCGCAGCGCCAGCGAGATGGTGTAGTGCATCCCATTGATAAAATTGGTGGTTCCGTCGATCGGATCGACCAGCCAGCGGTGCTCACTGTCGTTATCGACCGGGGCGAATTCCTCGCCGGTGAAACTGAAATCGGGATAGCGCTCGAAGAGGAACTTGCGGATGAGCAGTTCACTCTCCTTGTCGGCTTCGGAGACGAAGTCCGCTGGGCCTTTGATGCCGATCTCGAGATCCCGGAACTTGGCGAAATAGTCGAGCGTCAAGGCGCCCGCCTCGCGGGCAATGGTGACCATATCGTCGAGTACGGACTGGTAGTTCATGCTGGCTCCGAATGCTAAGCGCTTCGCATGCAATTGGCGAGTCGCGCTGTCGGTGAGCTTACAGCATGGGAGGTGCAACGGTCATGTGACGGGCAGCAGATCTGGAACAAAAATTCTGAAATCAGCTGCCCGTCAGGGCTTATTCCTTGGCCGCGCCGGACATCAAGCCGTTCATCAGCGTCTTCTGCAGGGCAATAAACATCACCAGCATGGGCAGGACTGACAGCACGGAAATCGACAGCAGCCGGGGCCAGTCGATGCCGAAGCGGCCCACGCTATTGGCCAGGGCCAGCTGCACGGTCCACTTGTCCTGCTCGGTGATGATCAGGAAGGGCCAGAGGTAGTCGTTCCAGCGATAGACCAGATTGAACGCCAGCAGTGTGCCGATGGCCGGCAGGGCCAGCGGGACGACGATGCGCAAGAGAATGCGCCATTCGGGCGTCTTGTCGATGCGTGCGGCCTCGAGCAGGCTGTCCGGAATGGTCAGAATATACTGGCGCATCAGGAACACGCCGCTGGGCGTGGCGGCAGGAGCGATGATGAGGCCAGCCAGCGTGTTGAGCAGGCCGAGGTCGCGCAGCACCAGGAATACCGGGATCAGCACGATCTGCAGCGGCACCATGAGCGCCGACATGATCAGCAGGAAAAAGACCGTGTCGCCCTTGAATCGGAACTTGGCGAGGGCATAGCCGGCCATCACACTGATGGTGACGGCCAACACGGCCGAGAGCACGGCTACGACAGCCGAATTCTTGAAGTAGAGCAGGAAGTTGGCGCGACCCAAGGTGTCAACATAGCTCTGCAGCGTCGGCGCCTGCGGCCACAGCGAAGGTGGCCACTGGAAGATCTCGGACTGCGACTTGAGCGACGACAGGAACAGCCAGATAGGCGGCAACGCGAACAGCAGCAGGACGACAGCAATGCCGACGTAGCGCCAGGGGGATTGGGATTGGGTCATGACCGCTTCCTTGCGACACGCAGCTGCACAATGGTGAGCACCATCAGGATGACGAAAAGCACGACCGATTGCGCGGCAGCAGCGCCAGCCTGGTTCACCGTGCGGAAAGCCGTCTCGTAGATGTTCTGGATAAGATAGACCGTGGCACGGCCCGGGCCGCCCGTCGTCAGCGACACGACGAGCTCGTAGACTTTGAATGCTTCGATGATGCCGAGAACCACGACCACCACGATAGAGGGCTGCAGCAGCGGCACAGTGATGTGCGTGAACTGGCGCCAGCGCGAGGTGTTGTCGATGGCGGCGGCCTCATAGAGGTCGTTCGGTATGGCGGTGAGGCCAGCGATCAAAACCATCATGTTGAAGCCGGCGCCGCCCCAGACCCAGACGATGACCACGGCGATCTGCGCGAGTAATTCATCTTCGAGCCACGGCACAGCGCCAATACCAAACAGGCTCAGCACATAGTTGATCAGGCCGCTGTTGCGTCCGAACAGCCAGGCCCAGATGACACCCACGATCAGCATGGAGATCATGGACGGGAAGAAGACGATGGTGCGCACGAAGGCGTTGACCCGCGACTGCGGCGCCAGAAGCACGGCAAGGGCCAGGGATACAGCCAGTTGCAGCGGCACGGCGACGACTACGAAGCCGATGGTCTTGAGCAGGGCGACCTGGAAATTCTTGTCGCCCAGCAGATGGGTATAATTGTCCAGCCCGACAAAGACAGGATGGGTGCTCTCCACCTGTGGCACCACGACGATGCCACGGGTGAAGAAGCTCATCACTATCCCCTGGAGGAGGGGATAGATGGTGAAGATGAACAGCAGGGCGACCGTCGGGAACAGCAGCATATAGGGCCAGGCCACACGGCCCAGTCGGCCCAGGGTCCAACGCTTGGGCGTCGGCTGTGTTTGTGCGGGAGTTGCCATCGGGTCGCCCTCGTTCACTTAGCGGCCAGCCGCGATTGCAGCTTCAGCTGCGGTACGGATGCCGGCAACGGCTTCCTTGGTCGTGATCTGACCAGCATAGGCCTGGGTGATGCCAGCCTTGATCGAGTCCCAGGTTGCCTGCATTTCCGGCCAGGCCTGGTCGGTTGCTGCATAGCGCGGGCTCAGTTCGAGTTCCTTCTGGAAGCCCACAACGGCTGCCTGTGCGTCGGCGCTGGCGTAATCAACAGCGGGAGCGTTCTTGTTGGCGGGCAGCAGGCCGAAGGTCTTGGCGTATACAGCCTGGATTTCCGGCGAGGTCATCCAGTTTACGAAGGCTTCGGCTTCTTCCAGGTGCGGGCTGGTGTTGAAGGCCAGCAGGTAGTTGCCGCCCACGTTGGACGAGGACACAGTGCCCTTGGGGGTCGGGCCGGCGACCCACTTGAACTTGGCATTGTCGCCGAAGTTGCCGATCTGCCAGCTGCCGGACATGTAGGCGACGGCCTGCTGGTTGACGAACATGTCGACCGGGCTGTCCGAGCTCGCGCCAGACCACAGGCCGGGGGGCATGTACTCATTGGCCATGGCAATGAACTGGTCCATGGTCTTTTCCCAGGACGCATCGTCCATGGCCACGGTCAGTGGCTCGTCTTCGGAGAAGACGTGGTTGCCGTACTGGAACTCATAGGTCAGGAAGCGGTGAGCCGAGACATCCCAAACAAGTGGGAATCGGACGCCGGCCTTTTCAGCGACTTCCTTGAACTTGGGCAGGGCTTCGTCCCAGGTCCAGCCATCGGCCGGGATCTCGACGCCGGCCTTGGCGAAGGCGTCGGCATTGTAATAGATGCCAACGGCGGTCACA
>JAHJOS010000446.1 GCA_018820005.1 Alphaproteobacteria bacterium
CGATCTCCCGCTTCTTTGCCAGCGCCGACGCGCTGCGCGCCGAGCTGGCAGGAGGCCTGGGCGGCGGCACCGCGGCCGCCTTCAACGTGACCAATCGTACCCGCTCCGGCCTGGTCGCCAGCGATATGGCGGGCAACCAGACCATCCAGCATGCGGACGGCAGCACGCATTCGGTGATCCGTCAGGCGCCGGTTGCGGGTCTGGGCACAGCGGCTCTCTTGCCGCAGGCGCCGGTGAGCAGCCTCAAGGTCTCGGCCAACGCCATCGAGAACGATCACCTCATCGTCCGCTTCGATGATCTGGGGCGCATCGTCTCCATGCTCGACCGCAAGCACGCCCGCGAAGTGCTGCGCCCCGGCCAGCTGGGCAATCATTTGCGCGCCCATCGCGACCGTCCGGCCCAGTTCGACGCCTGGGACATCGATCGCTCTTTCGAGGACCAGTCCTGGGACATCGACGAGCTGGTGTCGGCCCGCGTCGTCGAGACCGGCCCGCTGCGCGCCGCCATCCGCTTTGAATGGCGCTATGAAAGTTCGTCCATCGTGCAGATCGTCTCGCTCGAAGCCGATGCGCGCCAGCTTGAGATCGAGAGCTTCATCGACTGGTACGAGCACAATACCCTGCTCAAGGCCGGCTTCCCCATCGCCGTCAACGCCAGCGCCGTGCGCGCCGAAATCCAGTTCGGCCATGTGCAGCGCGCCACCCATATGAATACGAGTTGGGACGAGGCGCGGTACGAATGCTCCATGCAGCGCTGGGTCGATGTGTCCGAACCAGATTTCGGCGTCGCCCTGCTCAACGACTGCAAATATGGCTATGACGCCAAGGGCTCGACGGTTCGCCTGACGCTGCTGCGCTCGCCCACCTATCCCTGGCCGGAGTCCGACCAGGGCGCGCACCGCATCCGCTATGCCATCATGCTGCATGATGGCGACAGCGCTGCCGTCACAGCTGCGGCCGAGGACTTCAACCTGCCGCTGCTGGCCCTGCCGGGCGCAGGCGGGGTTGATGCGCCGCTGCTGGCCGTCGAAGACGACGGCATCGTGCTCGAAGCGCTCAAGCTGGCCGAGGACGATGACGCCATCATCCTGCGCCTGTGGGAAGCCCGCGGCCAGCGCACGCCGGCCAGCATCACGCTGCCCGCCGGCTATGAGGTGGCGCAGGCGGTCGATCTGCTTGAACGCGACGGCGCAGAATTGTCTGTAACGGAAGGGGTCGCTTCCCTGGCATTTGGACCGTTTGAGATCAAGACTATCCGCCTGGCCCGCAAGTGACCGGATCAGCCCATATTGCGGCGTTCCGCCGACCACGAGCGCTGCAATGAGCAGAATCGTGCCTGCAGGCGACCGCGCGCCCAAGGTCGGCATCAAGGACGTTTCCCGCGAGGCGGGCGTGGCCATTTCGACGGTCTCGCACGTTCTCAATGGTACGGCGCCCATTTCGCCCGCCGTGCGCGGCCGGGTGCTGGAGGTAGCCGGGCGGCTGGGCTATCTCGCCCGCCGACAGGCCATGGGGACCATCAAGACGCTGCAGACTGTGTTGATCGCCCTGCCGCCCGAGACCCTGGCCCAGACCAGTATCAACATGGTGTCCTGGACCATGCTGCGGGCGCTGGGGGCCGCCTGCGAGCAACGCGGCATCAAGCTCGAACCGTGCCCGGTCGACAGCGCGGCCGGCGCCTATCGTACGATTGTTGACGCCATCGGGTCAGCAGGCGCCGATGGGGTATTGCTGCTCAATGTAGATGAACCCGGCGTACTCGATGCGCTCGCGCAGTCCGAAGTGGCCGCGGTATTGCTCAATGCCGAAGACAGCCAGATGCGGCTCGACAGCGTCACACCCGGCAATCGCTTCGGCGCCTGCCTCGCCGCCAATTGGCTGATCGGGCAGGGGCACCGTCGCATCCTGCACATGACTTGGCATGGTCGCACCACTATTCGACGGCGCTCTGAAGGTTTCCTCGATGCCTTCGCCGAAAGTGGCCTGAAACGTGAGAATGCCCTGTTCTGTCACGCCACGGGTTGGGAACCTGAAAGCGGCGCGCTCGCCATGGACAACTGGCTGGACGAGCATGGCGGCCTTGACGGCGTGACGGCAGTATTTTGCGCCGCCGACAATCTGGCACTGGGTGTCCTGCAGGCGTTTGCTGCGCGCGGTATCTCCGTTCCGGGCGATATATCCGTGATGGGTTTTGACGGCATCGCCCCGGGCCAGTTTGCTGCGCCAAGCCTGAGTACAGTCAACATACCACTCGATCAGCTGGGGCCTGCTGCGCTCAACCTGCTCGCACAGCGCCTGACGGGTGGACGAGACGCCCCACGACAAAAACTCGAACTGGGCTGTGAACTGGTTATTCGCAACAGTACCGGACAGTGCCCCAATCAGGGATAGCGGGCTAGGCGCCCGTTATACAGAACGGGCTGCCCGGGGCAGTCAACAGCAGCCCAACGATTCCGCCGATCACCAGTGCGGCGCCGGCCAGCCGTCGACCCGGCCGGTGCCGAAGTCTACTGGAGCCGTAAAGGGCTAGCGTCGTCGCGACGACTGCGGGCAGGGTCCCGACACCGAATGACAGCATAAGTAGTGCCCCGAGCAAGGGATCGCCGGTAAGCACCGAATTGAACAGCGCCGCATAGACCATCACGCAGGGCGTCGCTCCCCAGACGAAGCCGGCGACCAGCGCCATCTCGGGCGTAGTGAGCAGGGGCGATCCGCGCCAGCGGCCCACGGTGCCAGCTAGTGGCGCAAGCAGCCGATCCGCCACCGCCAGGCTGGGCACGACGCCGGCCGTCGCCAGACCGGACCAGACGATCACCAGCGCCGCGACCCACTGCAGCACTGCATGGGCGCCTGACAAATTCATGCTGCCATAAAGCCCCACGCCGAACAGGCCGAACGCCAATCCGCCCAGCGCGTATGCCGCAATGCGGCCCATCTGCAGCAGCGCCAGCCGGGTGACAATGGCTCCCCGATTGGCAGGCGAAGGCCCCAGAAACATCATCGAGCAGCCGATCGGCCCGCACATGCCTGCGCAATGCAGGCTCGACGCCAGCCCCAGCGTAAGGCCCCAGATGATCGCACTGAGCACCATCAGCCTGCCATCCCGCGCAGCTTGGACTGCCCTGCGCTCCCATCATTCCGCGTGGCCACGGCCTTCTCCACCAATTGCGGCAAGCTGCCGCTGCCGATCAGGCTTAGCGGGCAGGGTGGTGTCGACGTTGATCCAGATCAAAGAGCCCGTTCGCCTCTTCACTAATAAGTGAGCCGCGAAAGAGATTCTGCGACCGTCGCAAAATATGGGGGCACCTTTGAGATACACCGGCTGGGTAATAGGGCTGGGAGCGGGCACGTTGGGTGCGTTCGTCTTCTCCGGCTTGGCTGTCGACGATGCGTTTCGCATCCATATGGGCATACTGACCTTCATTCTGGGTCTGGGCACCATCATTGCCATCCGCTTGCCGCAGCCCGTCGCGGGCGCTGACGACAAGTCCGGTTACATGGACGGTCCCGTCCGTGTCGGCTCCATCCTTACAGTGTTCTGGGGCATCATCGGCTTCACCGTCGGCCTCGTCGCGGCGTTGCAGCTGGCCTGGCCTGAACTCAATTTCGGCCCCTGGTTCAACTTCGGTCGTATCCGCCCGTTACACACCTCGGCGGTGATTTTCGCCTTTGGCGGCACCGCGCTGATAACGACCAGTTTTTATGTGGTTCAGCGCACCACGCGCGCCCGCCTGTTTGGCGGCGATCTCGCCTGGTTCGTCTTCTGGGGCTATCAACTGTTCATCGCGATGGCGGCGACCGGTTATCTGCTGGGTATTACCCAAAGCCGCGAATATGCCGAACCCGAATGGTATGTCGATATCTGGCTGACCATAGTCTGGGTGGCCTATCTCGTGCTTTTCATGGGTACGCTGCTCAAGCGCAAGGAACCCCATATCTATGTAGCGAACTGGTTCTACCTGGCGTTCATCGTCACGGTCGCGCTGCTGCATGTGGTGAACAATCTGGCCGTGCCGGTTTCGCCCTTTGGCGCCCGCAGCTATTCGCTGTTCTCAGGCGTGCAGGATGCCATGACGCAGTGGTGGTATGGCCATAATGCCGTGGGCTTCTTCCTCACCGCAGGCTTCCTGGGCATGATGTACTACTACCTGCCCAAGCAGGCAGGACGCCCGGTCTATCCCTATCGGCTGTCGATCATCCATTTCTGGGCCCTGATCTTCCTCTATATCTGGGCCGGCCCGCATCACCTTTACTACACGGCCTTGCCAGACTGGGCGCAGACCCTGGGCATGGTGTTCTCCATCATGCTGTGGATGCCCAGCTGGGGCGGCATGATCAACGGTCTGATGACGCTGCGCGGCGCCTGGGACAAGATGCGTACCGATCCCATCATTCGCATGATGGTGCTGGCGGTGGCTTTTTACGGCATGTCGACCTTCGAAGGCCCGGTCATGTCCATCAAGTCGGTCAACGCGCTCAGTCACTACACCGACTGGACCATTGGTCACGTGCATTCGGGTGCCCTGGGCTGGGTGGGCATGATCTCGTTCGGCGCCATCTATTTCATGGTCCCGCGTCTGTGGAACCGCGAGCGCCTTTATTCCCTGCGCATGGTCAACTGGCACTTCTGGCTCGCGACACTTGGCATCGTTGTCTATGCGTCCGTGATGTGGGTGTCGGGCGTCATGCAGGGCTTGATGTGGCGCGAATACGATAGCCAGGGTTTCCTTGTCTATTCCTTCGCCGAAAGCGTCGCCGCATTGCACCCCTACTACGTCATGCGGGCTGCTGGTGGGCTGCTCTATCTGGCCGGTGGCGTGGTGATGGCCGTCAACATCGGCATGACCATTGCCGGTCGCGTCCGTACCGAAAAACCCATGCCCGCACCCGCCCAACTGCAACCGGCCGAGTAGGAGTATTCCATGTCAATTCTAGACAAACATGGCGTCATTGAACGCAACGCCTCCTTGCTGCTGGTGGGGTCCCTTGTGGTGGTCTGCATTGGCGGCCTGGTTGAAGTCACGCCCCTGTTCTTCTTTCAGAACACCATCGAAAAGGTCGAAGGGATGCGTCCCTATTCGCCCCTCGAACTGGCCGGTCGCGACATCTACATCCGCGAAGGCTGCTATGTCTGCCACAGCCAGATGATCCGTCCGTTCCGCGACGAAGTGGAACGCTACGGCAACTACTCGCTGGCCGCAGAGTCCATGTATGATCACCCCTTCCAGTGGGGTTCCAAGCGGACCGGGCCGGATCTGGCCCGCGTGGGTGGGCGCTATTCCAACGAGTGGCAGGTCCAGCATCTGACCGATCCGCGCTCGGTGGTGCCTGAATCCATCATGCCCAGCTATGCCTTCCTCGCCAAGGCAACGCTCGATTACCGCACGATCGGCGGCATGTTGCAGGCCAACGCCCGCGTCGGCGTTCCCTATACCCAGGAGATGATCGACAACGCCGCTGCCGATCTGTTGGCTCAGGCAACGCCGGATGCGGACACCGCTGCCACCGCCGAACGCTACCCCAAGGCGGTGTTTGGTGATTTCGACGGTTCACCCATGCGCATCACCGAAATGGATGCGCTGATTTCCTATCTGCAGATGCTGGGCACGTTGGTCGATTTCGACACCTACGACACCCAGGCGAACTTGCGCTAGGGGGCCGGAAATGGATTACGACAACCTACGCCACTTCGCTGACTCCTGGGGTCTGGTCTACCTGCTGGTGCTTTTTTTGTCGGTGGTGGTCTTCATCTTCCGTCCAGGCGCCAAGCAACAGGCCATCGACGCAGCCCAGATTCCGCTACGGGAACTTGACGAGGGGACCGACCAAGAATGAGCACGCCCAATAAACCTGGCAAGAATCCTGGCAAGACCGATCCAGGCCAGCACACGCCTGCCAACCACGTCGATGATTTCAGCGGCATCGCCACGACCGGCCACGAGTGGGACGGCATCCAGGAGCTCAACAATCCCTTGCCGCGCTGGTGGCTCTGGACCTTCTATGCCTGTATCGCCTTTGCGGCGGTCTACTCGGTGTTCTATCCGGCCTGGCCGATTGGGACCTCGGCAACGCCCGGCCTGCTGGGCTATTCCAGCCGCGCCGAGTTTGCGGCCAACATGGATAGTGTCCAGGCCGGCAACCAGACGGTTCTGCGCCAGATCGCCGATACTCCGGTCGCCGACATCGTCGCCGATCCAGAGCTGGCACGATTTGCTACTGCCGCTGGCGCTTCGGCTTTCAAGGTCAATTGCACGCAGTGTCATGGTACCGGCGCATCGGGCGGGCCAGGCTATCCCAACCTGAACGACGACTCCTGGATCTGGGGCGGCACGATCGATGCGGTCTACACCACTATTGCCCATGGCGTGCGTTCGCCCACCGATCCCGATACCCGCTACAACATCATGCCAAACTTTGGTGCCGATGAGTTGCTCGATAAGGCATCGATCAAGACGGTCGCCACCTATGTTGCCAGCCTGTCCGGTCTTGAAGGCGGGGTCAGCACCCCCGAGGGCGCGACGATCTTTGCAGACAATTGCGCTGCCTGCCATGGCGAGAACGCCAAGGGCGTGGCCGATCTGGGCGGGCCGGACCTCACCGATGCGCTCTGGCTCTATGAGGGATCGCTGCCATCAATACAGGCACAGATCGAAAAGCCGCGCCACGGCATGATGCCGGCTTGGTCGGAAAAGCTCGACGACGCCACCATCAAGGAACTTGCCGTCTATGTTCACGGCCTGGGCGGCGGCCAATAGCCTGACCCCAACCACATGCAACCATGTTGGTGTCGGGCTGAAAGGGGGGCGTCGTGGCGCCCCCTTTTTAATTGGGCGCAGCGGGAATCCAGCCGGTTTGACGCAAATCAAGGTCGGTGGGACGCGATTCGCGACAGGGTGTTCAAGAAAGCAGGAAGACCATGACATCATCTGACGACACGTCACCCGGCATCCTTGATCAGCATGACGTGCAGGCCGTCAATTCGGCAAAAATGCGCCAGCCGCTCTACGCTGCGCGACGCAAGATTTTCCCCAAGCGGGCCGAGGGTACCTTTCGCCGCTTCAAATGGCTGGTGATGCTGATCACCCTGACCATCTATTACGTAACGCCATGGTTGCGGTGGGATCGCGGTGTCTATGCGCCCGACCAGGCGGTGCTGCTCGATCTTGCCAATCGTCGCTTCTACTTCTTCTTTATCGAGATTTGGCCCCAGGAATTCTACTATGTCGCCGGCCTGTTGGTCATGGCAGGCGTCGGCCTGTTCCTGATCACCTCGACAGTCGGTCGTGCCTGGTGCGGCTATGCCTGTCCGCAGACCGTTTGGGTTGACCTGTTCCTGGTGGTAGAGCGGGCTATCGAAGGGGACCGCAATGCCCGCATCAAGCTTGATGCCGCGCCCTGGGGCCCGGCCAAGTTGGTCAAGCGCGTCAGCAAGCACAGCCTTTGGCTGCTGATCGGCATTGCAACCGGTGGCGCCTGGATCTTTTATTTCGCCGATGCACCCACGCTGCTCAACGACGTGGTGCATCTGCAGGCGCCGGTCATCGCCTACATCACCATAGCCCTTTTGACGGCCACGACCTACACCTTCGGCGGGCTGATGCGCGAACAGGTCTGCACCTATATGTGCCCCTGGCCCCGCATCCAGGCCGCCATGCTCGACGAGCATTCGCTCACTGTCACCTACAATGACTGGCGCGGCGAACCGCGTGGCCGTCACGCCAAAAAGGCCATCGTCGCCGGGGTGCCGCAGGGCGATTGCGTCGATTGCAACGCCTGTGTGGTCGTGTGCCCCATGGGCATCGATATCCGCGATGGCCAGCAGCTCGAATGCATAACCTGTGCGCTGTGCATCGACGCCTGCGACAATGTCATGGACAAGCTGGGGCGCGAACGTGGCCTGATTTCTTATGCCACGCTGGCCGACTACAACGCCAATATGAACCTGGTGGCGCCACAGGGTCAAATCGAGCCGGCCCGGGCGCGCGACAAGACGACGGGCGCTCTGGTTTCTGCAGTCAAGCATACCAACTGGCGCTCGATCCTGCGGCCGCGCACCCTGATCTACTTCCTGGTCTGGGCCGGTATCGGCCTGGCCATGCTGACGGTTCTGTCATTGCGGGCCCCCATCGGCATCAATGTGCTGCATGACCGCAACCCGCTGTTCGTGTTGCTGTCGGATGGGTCGGTGCAGAACGGCTATGACGTCAAGATCCTCAATATGACCACCCAGCCGCAGGACATGGTTTTCTCCATTGCCGGGCTGCCAGGGGCGACGCTGACCATCCCCGGTGCCGCTGACGCGCCGACCACGCAGTTGCAACTGACAGTTGAGCCTGATCTGGTCCTGCCGTTGCGCGTCTACGTTCGGGCCCCCAAAGGCGAGCGCGAGGACGAGACCGATTTCACCATGTCGATCGCCAATGCCGACGGCACCAATAGCGTCAGCGCCCAGGTGCGCTTTGAAACCCCAGAGGACTAGAGCCATGGCATCCGCAGCGCCCAAACCCTTTACCGGTCGCCATATGCTGTTGATCAGCATCGCTTTCTTCGCCGTGGTGCTGGCCGCGAACCTGACGATGGCCATTTCCTCGGCCCGCACCTGGACCGGTCTGGTAGTCGCCAACAGCTACGTTGCCAGCCAGCAGTTCCAGACAGTGCACAACGACATTGCCCGTCAGGTCGCGGCCGGCTGGGCCCTGAACCTGAGCTATGATGACG
>JAHJOS010000447.1 GCA_018820005.1 Alphaproteobacteria bacterium
ATGTTTTGGCTGCAAAGGCGAGCGGACGGAAACCAGCTTTGCAATGCCAAGTGATGCGACGAGCGACCAACGCCCGCGCCCTAGCAGTACTCATCGAGGGCAAGCACGCGCTTCGTGTCCTTATCGGTCAGTACCTGTGCCTGCTTCATCCTGTTTGCCTCGGATAATTTTCCCAACGCAAACAGCATGTTTTCTTATGTTGCCTTGGGCAACCGGAATAGGCGACCATGCCGCTTGGGAGATAGAGGCAGGCGGACGGGCGGGCACGGTAGATGGAGGTCGTGGTGTCTCACGCCCGAGTCTAGTCCTAGAAGCGCTGACGAGCTGCAATTGATTTCGAGCTGGAGGCCCTCGGCGAGTCTCGATGGCCGAATACGGTTGAGGGGTGGGCGGCATAGCGAATGAGGCGTCACCTCGCGACTAGCGCACTGGGTCGCGACGAGCACTACTCCAACTGCGACAGCAAGGCTCGCCTATTATTGCGGGCCGGTACCGGGTAGATTGCGAGAACAGCATCGCGGGTGGCGTGATGTACTTACCTATCTTGGCGTTATTTCTGGGGTCGCTTAGCATCGGCACGACGGAGTTCGTGATCTCTGGCATTCTGCCGACGCTATCCACCCAGTTTGATGTTCCTATTTCAAAGGCTGCACTTCTGGTGACCGGCTATGCGCTGGGCGTGGCCATTGGTGGTCCCCTATTGACCCTCCTGACGACGCGGTTCTCCCGAAAGCTCGTGGCGCTGGCGGTATTGTTGCTGTTTATCTCTGGTCATGTCGTTTGCGCACTTGCGATGGACTATTCCGTAATGATGGCTGGCCGGATCATGTCTGCAGTTGGGCATGGATGCTACTTCGGCATGGCAGTCGTTCTTGCGTCTCTGCTTGCGCCCAAGGACAAGGTAGGCTTCGCACTCGCAATCGTCTTTTCTGGTGTGACGATCGCGAACATCTTCGGCGTGCCGTTGGGTACAGCTATAGCAACGGCCTTCGGGTGGCAGGCGACCTTCATCTTGGTCGCGCTCATGGCATCGGCAGCCTTTTTTGGCGTCCTCGTTCTGGTACCTGCAGACGGGGCGAGGCAGGGTAAGTCAGCAAGTCTGTCGAACCAGTTCCGTGCTCTGGCCAACCGAACGGTTCTTGCATCGTTTGCGCTCATCTTCTTGATGATGGTGAGCTTTTGGAGCTTCAGCACCTTTCTCGCGCCGTTCTATTTTGAGGTAGTGGGTCTACCTCCACCTTGGCTTCCTGCAGCACTTTTCGGTGGAGGCCTCGTCGCTACCCTTGGAATTTTTATAGGCGGCAAGCTGGCCGACACCCACCCGACTGAAACGTTGCGCTGGTCATTCCCAGCTCTGGTCCTGACATGTGCTGCCGCGGCGACGCTAGCTGGGCTGTCAATGCCGCTGGGTCTTGCCGTTGCAATGTTCCTCGTGTTTCCCGTCACGCTTGTCGCGACGACCGTCCAGAATCGAGTTCTTGTCAGGGCCAGTTCTGCCCCTGACTTGGCCTCGACGCTCATCTCGTCCGTGTTCAACGTGGGGATCGCGGCAGGATCTTGGCTCGGCGCCAGCGCCATTGCCTCAGGCATGACGTACAACCTCTTGCCATTGATCGGGGTATTGGGTGCGGCAGTAGCCACGATTGTCGCTCATAGGGCTGCCCAAGACGACCAACGGAAACTACAGAAGGCCACGCTTTAGCCGGAGGACAGCGATGCCCGTCTACGCAATTACAGGACGCTACACCGCACACGAGAGCGGCGGAACAACCGACCGACCAGAGGACCGCGAAACCAAGGCCCGAAGATCGATCGAGCTTACCGGTGGCAAGCTTCTTGGCTACTACATAATGTTTGGAGATTGCGAATGGCTTCTCATTGCTGAGCACAGTGATGCGGTTGCCGTATTGAGCGCAATCGTCCTCGCCGAGCCGTCAGGTTCGGTAGCCCCAAAGCTCAACATTGCCTCCACCTCCGCTCAGGCCAACTTGGACCATGAGCTTGCACGAAATGGGGTCGAGTCGGTCGAAGCGGCGGCAAGAGGCACAAATGACAAAGGCCTAGGCAGCAGTTCTGTACATCGAATGCTGGCCAACGAAGGATGAGCCTCAATGTTTCGTTGCCAAGTGCTCACGTTTGTCAGCCAGTGGATAACATTTCCAGTGCGTGCGGCATACTTTCTGATGTTGGGCAGCACAACCTGATTTGTAGTCAAAAAACACCCAGTTATCTCAATGGACTAGCGGCCAACATCATATTCTCTGAATTTTGTGATGTTGATCGATTGCCTGGAGCCAAACACCTGCAAAGCATTCAATCCAAGTGCCTCCCCCAAGAGGCGAAATTCTTCGCGTCGCCCGTTCCAGCCGCAAGACACTCACAGCATCTAGCAATATCTTAGGCCCGTTTTAAGACTGTATGGATGATGGTTGCGCAGCTTATCGATGCTGGATCCACAAAATGTTGCGACGCGTCATCGCACTTTGGCTGGCTTTCGGGGTGCCGATCACTCCGGCTTTCGCTGCCGACTGGATAGCCACCAAACTCCGCGGAAGCGCGCAGGTTGAGATCAACGAGGTGTGGTCGCCGCTGCAGCGCGGCGACAGCGTCGCCGATGGTCAGCTTGTGCGGACATTGGACCAGAGCCAACTGACGCTGATGCGAGGCGACAATGTCATCGCGCTGGGCCCGGTCACGCAACTGAAGATCGATGAGTCCGTTGCCAACGGCCACACTATCATCCGCCACGACTTCGGCACCGTTGATGTCTCGGCCGAGATCCTGCCGACTGAACACCTTGAGGTGCAGACCAGGTACCTGGCCGCGGTCGTCAAGGGCACCCGCTTTGTCGTCACCGCCGACGAGCTTGGGGCCAGTGTCGAAGTGTCTCGCGGCCTCGTTGCCGTCACCTCGACGGTGACTGGCCAGACCACCAGCCTGCCGGCCGGCAATTCGGCGCATGTGACCGCGGCACTCGGAACGATAGCCTTGGGAGGCATCACTCCGCTGCCTGTGGTCCATGAACCCAAGGGCATCGATCTGCCGAACAGCTCCC
>JAHJOS010000448.1 GCA_018820005.1 Alphaproteobacteria bacterium
ATCTGCTTGTCCTGCCAAAACAGGTATGAGTAGCGTCGATAAATAGTGACGTAGATGAGTGCGAGCGGCCCTAATGCGAGCCATAGATACATCCAGTTTCGTGCAATATCCTGCCTGATCTGCTCAGAAACCATCATCTGTGTGGCGTGATTACGCGGCGTGGTTGCCATGTTTTTCGTTATTTCACGCACTTGCTCAGACAGTGCCTCAGACGTGGCGGCTCCCGACAGGATAGGGGGCATAACAGCAGTTTCATAGGAATGCTGGCTCTGTTCTAGGAGCGCAATTTGATCCTCATCAATCAAAGTCGGCAGATATAACAACGACAGAATCTGCGCGATGTTGGTCTGTGCAAGCATGGTCTGCCGCATCGCGTCGGGATGGAGTTCGTTCCCGGTTGCCGCGGACAATTCTATGTATCCGGTGAGCCGAATGAGGGCTTCGCGGGCCTGACCTGCTCGCCACTGAAATTCAGATTTTTCGGTCAGGAACTGACTGGTCTGAATTCTAAAACTATCGCTCTGCACAAACGCCCAGACAGTGCCGGCGAGGAAGATGAGCAGTCCAATGTAGGGGAGCGCGGGAAAGAAGTGCTTGGGAATGACCCTTTTCATGGAAGGGGCTGAACGGAAATCGGGAAAAAGACCCAGATGGCATTGCGCGACGGATGGTAATAGTCGGGCAGGCTATCATACGGCCAGACCATGAACATCGGGCCCTTTTCGACCATTGAGATCGGACGGAACTCTTGCTGCGGCGCACACACGGCGATTTGGCGATCTTCTTCGGTGCAGTTCCGTTCGACCGCGATGATCGGATGATAGCTCCCAATCTCGTCCATGGTGATGTCGGAATAAAAGTCGTCGTAAGCGGTCACGCGCACAGACGCGCCGTTGGCCTGTCCGGTCTTGGACAGCACGTCAGCAAGCAATGGGCCACGGTAGGTAACGGTTTCGCCCTCCGCTGTCCAAGGCGTGCGCGTGCTGTAGGTTTGCTGGCTGAAAACTGTCTTCAACTGCTCCGTGCTGAAAGTTTCGACGGCCTCGCCTTGAACGTCTTTGATGGTCATGATGTTGGGGTCCAACACGTCGACCGCCGATACAGCCAGCGCAGGGCAAGCCAGTGGCGCAACTAGGAACGAAAGTGCGAAAAGTACGGATCTATTTGAAATTTTCATTGCTGGCTTCTGACTGATATTCGCGAGGGCCGTCGTTTTGTGCAAATAGCACGCATGACCCAAAGGAGGCTCGGGGGTCGTAAGCGAAGCCCCGAAGGGTCAGCGCTTGAGTGATGCGGCGAATGCCCTCCAATCCGTATAGGTGATCGTGCAGCTCAATGAAAATACGCTGAATCCCGGGCAGTTCGGCTCCAACAAGCAAGTCCCTTTCCGCACCCTCAATATCCATGAAGAGAACATTTATGGCGTGCGCCGTAATAAATTCGTCGATGTTGGATGAGGACAGAGTGATGGTCTGTTCATAAGGCCCCTGGTCTTGATCGATCGAGGACATCCAGAGGTCTTTGCGGATGTAGAACGTGTGTTCACTAGCGGGCCCGGAAGTGAGTAAGCCTTGGGTCAAGCTGACATTACTGACGCCATTGGCCTCCAGCACCCGATGCCCCAGGGCAACCGTGGCCGGATTTGCCTCCACGGCCCAGACCTTGACGCCCTCAATGCGGGAAATCAGCGTTGTGATGACGGAAAGGCCGCTGCCAAGTTCTAGAACGCGGTCGTTTGGCTTCACAACAGCGGCGACCCTTTTAGCCTCTTTTGCCTCGTAGGAACCGCTTTCGAGCGCTTGCCATATCACCGGGGAAATGTCGCTGTTTTTAACGGGAACTTTTACGCCGTGAACGTTCAAAATATGCATGCATTAGATCCCAACAGGCAATTTGTGGTCAGACTTCATTATTTTTGCACGGGCCTTTTTGAAGTATTTTTCGGCTGAATCGCGATCGATTCCGAGCTTGCCCGCTACCTGCTCATAAATCTGGATGCGCGACATTCCTGGCTCCCTCCGAGCCATCAGATTGATGATTTCTTGTTCACGGGGAGTAAGCGCAGAATGACAATAATCGGGAACCGTCATCGTCACTCTGGACAAGCGGATGGAGAATCCGCTCGTTGAAATGTCATCGAGCACATCACAGAGCATCCCTGGTTCCAGCCCGGTTTTGCCGAGATAGGCGACTGCGCCCAATCCGCGGAACTGGTCAGCTTCGGCCGTGTTGTCAGAACCCGTTATGACCGCGTGCAGAGCCGTTGGTGATGCCTCAATAATCCTGCTGACTACCGAGAGCCTGTCATCCTGCGACGTTGGGTCAAAACCCGGTAGTCCGGGATCGATAATCACGAGATCGAAATTTTCATTGGCTAGTTCATAGAGAGCAATTTCGAGCGTCTGCGCACCTAGCACCGCTGCGTTCTCAAAAGCCGTGCTTATCTGGTCCATCAGCGCCAGGCGCATAAGGGTTTGATCTTCTACCACCAGTGCGCGGTACGTGCTTTCCACGGCTTCATTCCGTTTTTTCAGGGGTCAATGTGACGTTTGACATGGAAAAACAGACCCAAATAGGGACAGCCCTATCCCTTTTTTTTGGAAGCGCACCCGGTAGCGTGCCGGCAGATGGCAGATAGAGCATTTCGCAGAACCAACCGTTCCGTCCGTCTAAAGCGTCAGGTACCCCAGATTCCAGCCCACAAAACTAAAAGGTCCACTAGGCCGTCTGGGGCTCCGTTAGGCGGTAATCTTGCCGGGTCAAAGCGCGGCCGAACGTGTTCAATTCCATACCGTTCGAAGTCGGTCTGCAGTGGGCAGACTGGATACTTTTTTGGCTCTCGCGGCGGCGCGCAGCCTTTATCGCTCACAGTGTCCGCTTCAGCGATGATCAGGGAGCCGTCGGATTTCGAGCTGCCGTCGCCATTTCGCCGAGCATTTAATAGGGGCGTCATGCCGCAAAGAATACGGTCGTTTGTTTATCAAGATGAGGAAACGCCTAGGGCTCTGCCTTCGGCTCTCGTTTGCACACCCGATGCTCGCCACGAGGCAGGGGAGCCGGCGCCAGCTCCCTCTGAACAGAGTGAAGCGAAAGGTATGAGCTACGAACAGACCGAAGCTGCGATAGACGCCCACATGAAAGCGTACGGGCTATTCACGAGGGCGCAACGCGGCGGGGCGGTTGAGAATCTTCGGGAATTCAGTGCGCGCGAGTTTGAGCTGCGCTGCGCTCTTTTGGAGGGGCGCGGTAATGGCACGGAAACCGAAATCAAGCGGCTGACTTACGTCGTAGGATTTATGATTGTCAGCCGGGTCAGCGGGGGTGAACGCCTTGCCGGGGAGACGGTTGGCGCTCATTGAGGGGGCAACCTTGAGACTCTTTTTTGCCGTTGGGTTTCAGCCGTGCGGCGACAAATGCGACGCCTGCAACAATGGTGGCGACGAACATGTTTGGTTCATAATCGGCATGTCTCACTTGCCAGTGACCTTAGGAAGGTTGCGGCTCTCGAACATCGGCGGCGTCACGTCACGGTGACGATCAGCGAGAAGATTGTAGTCAGCAATCGGCTGGCGTGTGGGGGTTTGGTTGACAGCGCGCCGGCGCCACTCGTCCATATCGAGTACAAAGGTGCCCCAAATCCCGTACCGCTTGGCGACGGCTTCGGACTGAACCGAGAAATATTCCGCGCGCAACGGTGTTGGCGTGTCGATCACCGCCAGACCGACCCGAAGCATTTCAAGCGCGACGTCTCTGCCCCTTACAGTGCAATAGGCCAGGACTTGGCCCGACTGGGTGTAGCCTGTACCAAGGCATTCGACCGATTGCGTTCCCACTGTCCGCGTGAGCCAAGCTTTGGCTTTTGCGCCGCACGGAATGGGGGACGGCCCGGACGATGATTGCACGACCGCCCATTGCGGAAGCTCGCAAGTGTCAATGTTCATGA
>JAHJOS010000449.1 GCA_018820005.1 Alphaproteobacteria bacterium
ATTTTGCGCGCAGCGCAAAGAACAAATCGGCCTTGGTCTCAAAGCCATAATAGGGGCTGTTGTAGATCACGGCTGGCAGGCCGGGCGCTGCGGCCAGAATGGCCTCGAAATGGTGCCGCTGGGCGGTGGGCGAATTGCCGCGCGACAACACGCGTGGAATGACCATCAGGCCCGCTGCGCCGATCTTTTGCGCATGGGCCGCATGGGCCACTGTGCTGGCCGAGTTGATCGCGCCTGTCCCCACGACCACCGGAATGCCGGCGCCAACCAGGCGCTCAACACCCTCTTGACGCTGTGCGTCGGTCAGCAGCGGCCAGTCCCCCATCGAGCCGCAGTAGACCACCGCCGACATGCCGGTCTCGATCAATTGCCTGGCCTTGCGGACCAGTTCATCAAAATCGGGCGTACGGTCAGCCTTGCAGGGCGTCATCAGGGCGGGGATCACCCCCATAAACATGTCGATCTTCATAATGTCCTCGTCGGTTGTCCGCATTTGCCGTCGCCTGGCAATCTTTCGTCTGCATAGCTATCATTTATGTATTTAGTTTGTCGACAACGCCAAGCGCCTGTCCAGTCGTTTTTGAGCGCCTGGCCATCTACCACTGCGTCGATCCCGCTGTCGCTATTGCGCAAGCCTGGGACGGCAACACGGTCTGACGTCGGTCCTGCTGGCCGCACAGCCCGCGCCGTCTTGCGAAAATATGCGAAAACGACGGAAATCTATTTCCCATTGTGACTCGTCATTCCGCATCCAAACTGTCGACAGAAACTCTGCTCTCTTGTTAGCTTCGTTCCGCTGGGCTGAGGGGCCCAAGAGGGAAAGGAAGAAACAATGCGTAGATCCGTTTTGCTGACAACGCTTTCGTTGCTTGCCATGTCGACCGCCGGACAGGCGTTTGCCGAGGACGTCAACCTGTGGGTTCGTACCTCGTCGGCCGCCGTGGTGCAGGGGCTCGCAGACAAGTTCAATGCCGAACACGATGACAAGGTCATCGTAACGCCCATCACGGCCGAGCAGATGGTCATGAAGCTCGGCGCTTCCATTGCTGCCGGCGCGCCGCCCGATGCCGTGGTCATGGATTTGATCTATCTGCCCACGTTTGCCGCGACCGATAGTCTCGAAGACATCACCGCTTTCATCGATGGCCTGCCATATGCAGATAGCCTGAGCCCGTCGCACATGCGGCTCGGCACCTTCGATGGCAAAAAGTTCGCCGTCCCCATGCTGCCCGATGCCTCTACCATTGCCTACAACAAGGATCTGTTTGCCCAGGCCGGTCTTGATCCTGAAAAGGGACCGACCTCGCTCAAGGAAATCGCTGACGACGCCGAAAAGATCCATGCGCTCGCCGATGACACCTATGGCTTCATGTATGTCGCCGCCTCGGGTAGCTGGCAGGTCTACACCTTTACCCCGCACATCTGGGCCGCTGGCGCCGATGTGCTGTCCGAAGATGGCCGCACGGCCACCATCGACACGCCCGCCATGCGCGACACGCTGGCGCTCTACAACAAGATGTGGGCCAACGGCTCCACCCATCCCACGTCGCGCTCCGGTGTCGGCAATGATGCGGTTTCCGCCTTCGCCTCCGGCAAGGTCGGCATCCTGATGACCGGGTCCTACATCGTCAATCTGCTCACCAGCCAGTATCCCGACGTCAATTTCGGCATCGTCCCCATTCCGGGCCCCGATGGCGGTGCATCCAGCTTTGCCGGTGGTGATGCTCTCACCCTGATGAAGGGCATCACTCCAGAGAAAAAGACAGCGGCGCTCGCCTTCGTCGATTTCTACATGCAGCCTTCTCAGCAGGTCTACATCACCGAACAGGCCGGCATGCCGCCGCGCACGGACGTAGCAGCAGAGGCCTTCGCCAGCTTCGACCCGCGCAACCTGATTGCCTATGACACGCTGGCTGCCGCCAAGACGCCCTACACCTTCGCGTCCGATGAACTCTTCGTCAGCCGCACCGGTCCCTGGCTGAAGATGCTCAACCGCGCTATCTTTGACGGTGACATCGATGGCGCCATTGCCACGGCGCAGGAAGAGTTCACCCGCATTCTCGAACGCACCAACCCCTAACCCACCTCCCTGGGTCAGGCAGGGGCGGCCGGGCCATCTGGCCAACGGCCGTCCCTGCCCAAAATGTCGAGAGCCAATGTGACCAATTCCACCAAAGCCAATGGCGTGCCGCCAGTACCAGTCGCCATCCGCGAGCCCATCCAATGGCTCGGCCTGGCGCTTGTCGTCCCCAGTTTTGTGCTGATCGGCTTCTTCTTTCTGCTGCCGCTGTTGATGACGGTCTGGATGAGCTTTTTTGACTGGCCCCTGCTGGGCAAGAGTCACTTCATCGGCCTGGGCAATTACGTCGAACTGATTGGCGAGACCCAGCTCTGGCACAGCCTGGGATTCACCGCGCTTTATACCGTTCTGGTCTCAATCGCCCTGTTTGCAGTGAGTTTCCCATTGGCGCTGCTGGTCGATAAACCGCTGCGCGCTGCCGGCATCTTCCGCACTGTCTATTTCATGCCCGTGGTCATCGGCTTTGGCGCGGCGTCCACGCTCTGGCTTTGGCTTCTAAATCCCGATAGCGGCGTTTTCGCCCGCCTCCTGCTTGATCTGGGTCTGGTGGGCTCTGCCCCACGTCCTTTGGAAAATTTCTGGCCCACGCTGGGCGTCGTCATTCTTATGGTGGTCTGGAAAAGCGCCGGCTTCTCCATGGTCATCCTGCTGACCGGCCTTCAGAGCATCCCCAATGAGCTGATCGAGGCCGCCAAGATCGATGGCGCCAACGCCTGGAGCCGGTTCCGCCGTATCACCGTTCCGCTGATGCGCAACTCTATCCTGCTGGTCCTCGTGCTCAACGTCACCTCGTCGATGCTGGCCTTCGACCAGTTCTTCATCATCACCCAGGGTGGCCCGCAGAATTCGACGATCTCGGCTGTTTTCTCGATCTTTCTGGCATCCTTCACTTCCTATCGCTTGGGCTATGGCGCCGCGCTCTCTTTGGTTCTGCTGGTCGTCCTGGTTGCCATCAGTTCGGTACAGCTGGCCTTTCTCAGAACCCGTCCGGAGGAAAGCTGATGGCCAACACAAATCCCGATCGGGACAGCACACCCTGGAAGACCTTTGCCCTCTACGTGGCCTGGATACTCGCTGCCATATTCTTCCTCGCGCCAATCGTTTGGTCGGTGGCAAACTCTTTCAAGCCGGCCGCCGCAGCGTTGGCCGATCCGGTGTCGCTGTTCAGCCAGACCTTTTCGCTGGAGAACTATCGGCGGCTCGAAGGTGTGGGGGCAGGGTGGACCACCTATGCTGCAAACTCCGTCATGATTGCCCTGGGTACGGTAGCCCTGACCATCGCTGTTGCTGTCCCTGCTGGCTACGGCTTTTCAAAGTTCCGTTTTCCGGGGCAGACGGCGCTTTTCATCGTCGCCATGGCAACGCTGATGATCCCGTTCCAGTCCATCCTGACGCCGCTCTTCCTGGTGCTGAACTTCCTCAAGCTGCAGAACAGCCTCCTGGGCCTGGTCCTCATCTACGCCACCTTCCAGCTACCATTCTCGATCTTCATGATGCGCAATGCCTTTGATGCTGTGCCCAAGGCCCTCATCGAGGCGGCGCGCATCGATGGGGCCAGCCAGTGGACCATCCTGCGCCGCATCATGATGCCCATTGCTTTGCCGGGCGTAGCGACCGTGGCGCTGTTCGCCTTCCTCAATTCCTGGAACGAGTTCCTGGCCGCGCTGATCTTCATCTCCGACCAGAACAAGTTCACCCTCCCCATCATGCTGGTCAACGTCTCCTCGGGCATCTACGGCATCATTGATTGGGGGGCGCTCCAGGCAGGCGTCACCGTCACCATGATCCCTTGCCTGGTGCTCTTCCTGCTCCTGCAACGCTACTACGTTCGCGGCCTCACGGCCGGCGCCGTCAAATGACCGCTCTTGAGGATTCCATGACCGATCTCTCTACCCCGCCGCGTATCGAGCGTTTCGTCCCGGCCGATCATGCCAGCGTCGATTTCACCGGTGGCTTTTGGGAAAGCTGGACTGAGACGGTCCGCAAGGTAACCGTGCCGACCCAGCACAAGCGGCTCGACGAGGAAGGCTTCCTCGAAGTGCTCAATTTCCATCTGCCGCCCGCGCCATTGGCCCGTCCGATCCAGCCCAGCGGGCTGTCCATGCAGCACTTTTTTGACAGCGACTTCGGCAAGTGGATCGAAGCTGCGAGCTATACGCTGCGCGCCCATCCAAATGCCGACCTCGAAGCCAAGATCGATCAGATCGTCGAGCAACTCGCCCAGGGCCAGATGGATGATGGCTATCTCAATTCCTGGTTCATCCGCCGCGAGCCGGACAAGCGCTGGACCAATCTGCGAGACTTGCACGAAATGTACTCCATGGGTCACCTTCTCGAAGGCGCCGTGGCCTATTTTGAGGCGACCGGCAAGCGCCGCTTTCTTGATGTGATGATCAAGGCCGTCGACCACATCATCGCGACCTTCGGCACCGAACCCGGCAAGCTGCGTGGCTATGACGCCCACGAAGAAATCGAACTGGCGCTGGTCAAACTCTATCGCGTAACCCAGGACGAACGGCATCTGCAGCTGGCGCAGTATTTCGTCAACGAGCGCGGCCAGGCGCCGTCCTACTACGACAATGAGGCCCGCCTCCGCGGCGAGGACCCCAAGGACTATGTCTACAAGGACTATTCCTACAGCCAGGCCCACGTCCCCGTGCGGGAGCAGGGCGAAGTCGTCGGCCACGCCGTGCGCGCGATGTACCTGTTCTCCGCCATGGCGGACCTCGCCGTAGAGACTTCTGACCTGACACTTCTGGCCGCCTGCAACAGGCTGTTCGACAACCTCACGCAGCGCCAGCTCTATGTGACGGGTGGCCTGGGGCCCTCCGGCACCAATGAAGGCTTCACCCGCGAATACGATCTCCCCAACCAGACCGCCTATGCCGAGACCTGCGCCGCCGTCGCGCTGGCATTCTGGGGCCATCGCATGGCCCAGATCGAGCTCGATTCCCGCTTCACCGATCAGGTCGAGCTGGTGCTCTTTAATGGTGCGTTGTCGGGCATTTCGCGCGACGGGGAACACTATTTCTACGAGAACGTCCTCGAGAGCCACGGCGATAACCGGCGCTGGAAATGGCACTATTGCCCCTGCTGCCCCACCAATATCGCCCGTTTGCTGGCGTCCCTGGGCAGCTATTTCTATACCAGCAAACCCGGTGAGCTGGCCGTCCACCTCTACGGCGCCAATACCGCCACGGTTGCTGTGGGCGGACACAAGGTCGTGTTGCAGCAGGACACGCGCTATCCTTGGGAAGGCGATATCGCCCTCACGGTTACACCGGAAAAACCTGCTGCGTTCACGCTTCATCTGCGCGTACCTGGCTGGTGCGAGGCGGCAACGATCAGCGTCAATGGCGCCAACGTTCAGACCACGCCCATCAAGGGCTATGTCTCGATCCTGCGCGAATGGGCGGCGGGCGATATCGTGCGCGTCCATTTCGACATGCCCGTACAGATGCTGCATGCCAATCCGCTGGTCACCGAAGACGCCGGCCGGGTAGCCCTTAAGCGGGGCCCGATGGTCTATTGCGTTGAGGAGGTGGACAATGTCGCCGCGCCGCAACTGCTCAAGCTTCCTGTCGATCCGCAGATTTCAGCCCGCTTTGACCCCGACCTGCTCGGCGGCGCGACCGTGCTTGAAGGCGCTGCCAGCCAGGCAATGCCTGCGGAGTGGGGCACAACGCTCTATCGTGCCGTGCCGCCGCGCTACAATCCCACGCGCTTCATCGCCATTCCTTATCACCTGTGGGCCAATCGGGCACCCGGCGGGATGCAGGTCTGGTTGCGAAAGGAATAGGCAAATGTCCAAAGTTACCCTGCGCAACGTCTCCAAGACCTACACTGACTATCAGGCCGTCGCCGGCATCAACCTCGAGGTCGCCGAGAACGAGTTCGTCGTGCTGGTCGGGCCGTCCGGCTGCGGCAAATCCACCACCCTGCGCATGATTGCCGGTCTCGAACACATCACAGGCGGCGAAATCCTCATTGGCGAGACCGTCGTCAATCGGCTCGGGCCGGGTCAGCGCGACATCGCCATGGTGTTTCAGAACTATGCGCTTTATCCGCATATGACCGTGCGCGACAATATCGGCTTCTGCCTGGAACAGCAGCGCATGAAGCGCGACGAAATCGACCGGCGTATCGCCGCCGCCGCCGAAACCCTCCATATCGAAGATCTGCTCGACCGCCGCCCCGGCCAGCTCTCGGGCGGTCAGCGCCAGCGCGTCGCCATGGGCCGCGCCATCGTGCGCAATCCCAAGGTATTCCTGTTCGATGAACCGCTGTCCAATCTGGATGCGCAATTGCGCGTGCAGATGCGCACCGAGATCAAGCGCCTGCATCAGCGCATTCCGACCACGACAGTCTATGTCACCCACGATCAGACAGAGGCCATGACCATGGCCGACCGTGTGGTGGTAATGAACAAGGGCGTCATCGAACAGGCCGGCCCTCCGCAGGAACTCTATCATGCGCCCGCCAGCGTCTTTGTTGCCACCTTCATCGGCTCGCCCTCGATGAACGTACTGCCCGGTCGCGTTGTGCTG
>JAHJOS010000450.1 GCA_018820005.1 Alphaproteobacteria bacterium
CGGATATACAAAGGGCTGACCGACCGAATATTTATAGGCCATGGCCGCTATCGTCGGCATCTTGGCGATCATGCGGATCGATGCAATCTCACGCTGCTGCGGATCGGTGATGTCGGTGGAGTCATGGTAGAACGCGGCCATGGCACCCACCACGCCGGTCATGATCGCCATCGGATGGGCATCGCGCCTGAAGCCACGGTAGAAATAGTGCATCTGCTCATGCACCATCGTGTGGCGCGTCACCAGTTCGTCGAACTCGGCGAGCTTTTCCTTGGTGGGCAGTTCGCCGTACAGCAGCAGGTAGCAGACTTCGATATAGGAGCTCTTCTCGGAAAGCTGGTCGATTGGGTAACCGCGATAGAGCAGTTCGCCCTTGTCGCCGTCGATATAGGTGATGGCGCTATCGCAAGCGGCCGTAGAGGTGAAGCCGGGGTCGTAGGTGAACATGCCGGTCTTGGCGTAGAGCGAACGAATATCGATCACATCCGGGCCCACCGAGCCTGACAGAACTGGAAATTCGTGGGTCTGGTCCCCGATGACGAGTTTGGCGACTTTGTCGGTCATTTAGCTCTCCTCGATGGCCCCGAAACCCCAGTGTGAAAGGGCTCGCGGAAGGGGTGGGGCCGGCAATGTGGTCGTCACGTATGTCCTCGGACAGGTATCAGCTTTTGCCCGTCCGAGGCAACTAAAGGGTAAGCAAGGCTTACCCTCAGAATAGCACTAGACAGTGCCGAATTGATCGCCCAGGCGCGCCATGGTTTCATCGCGGCCGATCAGCACCATCACTTCAAAAATCCCCGGCGATACGGTACGTCCTGTCAGTGCCGCACGCAGGGGCTGGGCCAGTTTCCCCAGCTTCAATCCCTTGGATTCGGCCAGGGTGCGCATGGCGGCGTCGATGGCGGGTACTGTCCATTCGTTGAGGCCGCGCAGCAGCTCCGCCATATCGGAGAGGATTGCGCGTGAATCAGTGGTCAGCAGAGCCGATGCTGCCGCATCAATAGTCAGCGGACGTGACGCATAGATGAACTGGGCCAGGTCGATCAGTTCCAACACGGTCTTGGCACGTGGCTGCAGTTCGGGCAGTGCGGCGAGCACAGTGGCCTTGTTAGCCTTCAGGCCGTCGACGTCGAAACCACGATCGAGTTCCTCGGCTGTTGCCAGCATCACATCGTAGAGATAGTCGGTACTTGCTTCGCGGATGTAGTGTCCGTTGATGTTCTCAAGCTTGACGAAATCGAACCGCGCCGCGCCCTTGTTGAGGGCGTCGAGGCTGAACCACTCTACCATCTGGTCGGTGGTAAAGAACTCGTCGTCGCCGTGGCTCCAGCCCAGGCGGGCCAGATAGTTGCGCAGGGCGGCGGGTAGGTAGCCCATCTGGCGATAGGCCTCGACGCCCAAAGCGCCATGGCGCTTGGATAGCTTGGCGCCGTCGGGGCCGTGGATCAGCGGGATGTGGGCCATCTCGGGAACGGTCCAGCCCATCGCGTTGTAGATGACGATCTGGCGGGCGGCGTTTGTGAGGTGATCATCGCCTCGGATGATGTGGGTGACGCCCATATCATAATCGTCGACGACGACGGCGTGCATGTAGGTTGGCGTCCCGTCCGAGCGCAAGATGATGAAATCATCGAGGTTTTCGGCCTTGAACACGACCTTGCCCTGCACATGGTCGTTCACGACGATATCGCCGCTGAGGGGGGCCTTGATGCGGATGACTGGGGCGACGCCTGCGGGGGCCTCCGCCGGATCCCGATCACGCCAGTAGCCATTGTAGCGCGGCGGCTTGCTGGCGGCGCGGGCTTCTTCGCGCATCTGGTCCAGCTCGGCGGGCGAACAATAGCAATAGTAGGCATGGCCAAGCCTGACCAGCTCGTGGGCGACTTCAGCGTGGCGGGCGGCGCGGCCGAACTGGCTGATGGGTTCGCCATCCCAATCCAGGCCCAGCCATTTCAGACCATCGACCAGGGCGACGACGGCTGCTTCGGTGGAGCGTTCGCGATCGGTATCCTCGATGCGCAGCAGCATCTTGCCGCCCTGGTTTTTGGCAAAAGCCCAGCTAAACAGGGCAGTTCGGGCACCGCCGATGTGAAGATAGCCGGTGGGAGAGGGGGCGAAGCGGGTGACGACCTGGGACATGTGACCGGAGTGCTTGGAGAGTTTGAGAGCCGTGTGTAGCATAGAGAGGCACGAGCGCAAGGGCGGGGGCAAGGCCGGTGCAGCAGGGTGAAACTCTGGAAGGTGAACTGGCGCCGCCGCCGGCGATCGTGCGGGGTATTGGTGCGCCCGTAAAGACGGTGCCCGCGGCGTGGAAGCCCGCAAATGCTGGGGTGGCGGAGCGGTTTCGGGCGGCGGTGCAGGCGGGCATAAGTGCGCGGCGGGTGTTTGTGCTGTGGCCCTTCGCGATGATCCTGGGACTGATCGGCTATAGCCTATTGCCCGAAGAACCCAGTGGGTTGGCGCTGGGGGCACTGGTGGCCACTATGGGCGCAGTCTTGCTCGCCATGCGGCAGGCAAGCCTGCTTCTTGCCTGCAGTTTGCCTGCTGCTTGCCTGCTGGGTGCCTGTGTTTTGCCTGTGCATGGCCTGTGGTTC
>JAHJOS010000451.1 GCA_018820005.1 Alphaproteobacteria bacterium
CGCGGGCTTGCGGGCGGCGGGGGGCTGTGCCAGCCTGCGCCAAAACGAGGAAGCCATGACCACCTGCGTCTTTGTCCAGATCCGCTGCAAGCCCGGCACCACCTATCAGGTCGCCGATGGCATCGCGCTCAAGGAAATCCATTCCGAGCTCTATTCCACCTCCGGCGAATGGGATCTGCTGCTGAAGCTCTACATCCCCGAAGGCGCCGATGTCGGGCATTTCATCAATGAAAACCTGCTGGACGTGCCGGGGATCGAACGGTCGCTGACCACGCTGACCTTCAAGGCGTTCTGAGCCCGGCCTGCCCGGTCGGGCGGCGCGGACCAGCCCGCGCGCCCCGCCGGGGCCGGAAACGCAAACAGGGCCAACCCGAAGGCGGCCCCGCATCACGCAGATCGGTGGATGGATGAATGGAGCGGGCGAGGCGATTCGAACGCCCGACCCTAACCTTGGCAAGGTTATGCTCTACCCCTGAGCTACACCCGCACTCCATTTGTCAGCGCCACAGTCTTGTTTGGCGGCAACGAGGCGCTATATGCCCAATCACTTGCCCGATTGCAACCCACATTTTGACGTGAACGTCATCTTCGTGTTGCTCTGTGGATTGTGGGGCTTGTCATATCGCCGTCTGCGGGCGCAAGAAGGGCCCGCAACATCGTCATTTCGCCTAGCTGCAAGGGCCTTTTCGCCATGTCCACTCCGTTTACCGACATTGCCTCATCCGCGCAGCCGGCTGCCCCGGCTGGCGCGCTGATTCAGAATTCCAGCGATTCTGCCTTCAAGGTTGATGTTATCGATTCGTCGCTCGAGCAGCCCGTACTCGTCGATTTCTGGGCCCCCTGGTGCGGTCCGTGCCGTCAGCTCACCCCCGCTCTCGAAAAAGTCGTCAACGAGAAGGCCGGCGCGATCAAGCTGATCAAGATCAATATCGATGAGCACCCCCAGATTGCCGGCCAGCTTGGCGTGCAGTCGATCCCGGCGGTGTTTGCCTTTGCCGGTGGTCGTCCCGTCGATGGTTTCATGGGCGCCATGCCCGAAGCCGAAGTGCGCCGTTTTGCCGATAAGGTGATCGCGGCTGCTCCGCCGCGTGCGCCGGCCAAGGGTTCGCTCGATGACCAGATCGCCGAGGCACTGGCCGCTGCCGCCGAGGCGCAGACTGCTGGTGATCTGGGTGCCGCCGCGCAGATCTTTGGCATGGTGCTGCAGCACCAGCCCGAAAATGCCACCGCCCTCATCGGCCTGGCCCAGGTCTATCTCACCGCCGGTGAAACCGATCAGGCCAGGGCCATGCTCGATCTGGTGCCCGAAGCCGAGCGCAAGGGCGAGGCCTATGGTCGCGTGCTCAATTCGGTCCGCCTGGCCGATGAAGCCGCCAATGTCAGCGAAACCTCCGCGCTCGAAGCTGCCCTGGTTGCCAATCCCGATGACCATCAGGCCCGCTACGACCTGGCTCTGGCCCTCAATGCCGAAGGCAAGCATGTCGAGGCGGCTGAAGCCCTTGTGGCCATCTTCAAGCGCGACCGGACCTGGAACGAGGATGGCGCGCGCAAGAAGCTGCTCGAATTCTTCGATGCCTGGGGCGGCAAGGACCCCGCCACACTCAAGGGCCGCCGGCTCCTGTCGGCTGCCTTGTTCTCCTGAGGAAACCCCGCATGCTCAAGCGCCCGACATCGCCAGCTGATTTGCCCAAGTCGGTTCCTGTGTTCCCCCTGTCGGGCGCGCTGCTGCTGCCTTATTCGCATCGCCCGATCAATGTTTTCGAGCCACGCTATATCGACATGGTCGATGCGGCCCTGCGTGGGGATCGGCTCATCGGCCTGATCCAGCCCGAAGACACCAGTGAGGAAAGCCCGCGCGCAGCCAGTCCGCTGCAGCTGGTGGGGTGCCTGGGGCGCATCACCCATTTCGAGGAAAGCGGCGAGGGCCGCTACTTCATCATCCTTGAAGGCGTCACCCGTTTCCGGCTCGCCCACGAACTGACGGTGATGACACCCTATCGTCAGGCCATCATCGCCGCCGATGATTTCGCCACCGATTTCACCCGCTCGTTCGGCGAAGAGGCGGTGGATCGCGAGCGCTTCGTCAAGATGATGCGCGACTATGCAGAATTCGCCAATATCGAGCTCAACTGGGATGAGATCGAGCGCACCGGCACGGCCGAACTGGTCAATTTCTGCTGCATGGTGGGCCCCTATGGCCCGGCCGAAAAGCAGGTCCTGCTCGAAGCGGTCACCCTTGAACAGCGCGCCGAGACGCTGATCGCCATGACCGAATATGAGATGGCGCGCGGCGGCAGCGGCACCACCCCGCTCAACTGATGGACGCACCCGACCCTCGCCATGTGTTCGATATCAAGACGCTCGAAATGCTGGTCTGCCCGCTCACCAAGACGCGTCTGGTGCTGTCGGCTGACCGCAGCGAACTGATCTCGGTGGCGGCGCGTCTGGCCTTTCCCATCGTCAAGGGCGTGCCCTTGCTGGCCCTCGATGAGGCCCGCACCGTTGATCCCCAGGCGCTGCGTCGCCAATTGCCCGAACTGGGGCAATAGGGCCCATTGGGCCGCGACGAGCCCAAGCATCGCTTCAGTATAATCCTTAGATCGGCATGCCGTTGAGCAGGCGCGGTCCGCTGGCCGAAAGCCCGGCGGCGGTCCGGATCAGCGCCGATTTGACCGGCCCTGTGCGGTCCACCAGGCTCAGGCCGAAGTCGCGCAAGGCCCGCACGGGCGCCGTGTCATTGGAAAACAGGCGATTGAGCGTGTCGGTCATCGCCGCCATACCAGCGACATCGAGCCGCCGCCAGGCCTGATAGCGTTCGAGCGCCTCGACGCCACCATGGTCCAGCCCCAGCCGGATGGCCGACACCACCACCTCGGCCAGCGCCGCCACGTCCTTGAGGCCCAGGTTCAGGCCCTGGCCCGAAATCGGGTGCACCACATGGGCCGCATCGCCCACCAGCGCCAGGCGCGGCGCAACGAATGCCTTGGCGATCTGCAGCCGCAGGGGAAACCCGGCCAGATCGTCCTCCACCGTCACCGCACCCAGCGTCGAGCCCATGCCCGCTTCGATTTCGAGCGCCAGCGCGGCCCGGTCGAGCCCCAGTAGCCTCTTGGCCGCCTCGCCCGTCTCGGTCCACACCAGCGATGAGCGATTGCCCGGCAGGGGCAGGCTGGCAAAGGGGCCGGCGGGGCGGAAATGCTCGTAGGCAACACCCTCGTGGGGCACGGCATGGCTGATTGTGGCGACAAGGCCTGTCTGCTCATAGTCGCTGGCAAACACGTCAATGCCAGCCATCGTGCGCAGGGCCGAGCGCGCGCCGTCTGCTGCCACCAGCAGGGGGGCGGTCAGCACGCGTCCGTCGACCAGGTTCAGCCGGGCTTGCGCGCTATCGACGTCATAGCTGGCGACTTCCGCCGGCGCGATCACTGTCGCCGCTGCGCCCAGGCCTTCGAGCAGCGCGCGGGCGCTGGTCTGGTTGGGCACCATATGGGCAAAGGCTTCGCCGGGCGCCACCTCGCCGTCAAAGGTCAGAAACAGCGGGCGCGAAATATCGTTCTTGCCCGAATCGGTAATGCGCATGGCCGTGATGGCCTGGCTTTCGGGCAGCATCTGGGACCAGACGCCCAGGGCTTCAAAGCTGCGGCGGACCCCGGCGGCAATGGCCGATGCCCGATTGTCGCGCGGCACCGAAACCGGACGCCGGTCGACGATGGCCACCCTGATGCCGCGCGCCGACTGGGTCAGCGCCAGTGCCAGCGTCAACCCGACAGGACCGGCGCCCACGATGATGACGTCAAACGAACTGTGCTGCTGCATCTCGGCCTCCATCTGATGATCCGACCCCTACGCCCATCCCGGCGTACTGCCAAGCTGGCGAGGCCCCCCGGCGCGCCATCGTGCCGCTATGTCGCGCCCCTCCAGCGCGATGCCGGGGGCTCTGGGACCGTCGCGGCGACA
>JAHJOS010000452.1 GCA_018820005.1 Alphaproteobacteria bacterium
AGGCCCACAATGGCGCCGTCGGCGCCGCGGACCCAGGCATTGGCGCGGCCGGCCATATGGGTGGCCGGGGCGAGGTCCGCCGAGGTGGGGCGCATGTCATAGGTGCGGCCGGTGCCCAGCTTGCCGGGCGCCTGGGTAATATGTACGCGCGCCATGCGCACGTCGCTGATGGCGGCCATGCCGGTCGAGACCAGGTTGATCGCGCCTTCCATGGAGCCAGAAATATCTTCGAACACGATGCCGCTGACGGCGCCGGCCGGGCGGCTGGCGCGGCGATCGTCGAGCGTAATAGTCAGCGCCTCGCCCGAGCCCCAGAAGCCGTCGGCCGTTTCGTGGCATTCGAGGGATATGCGCGAGAAGCGCACATTGCGCACCTTGCCGCCGTCGCGCGAGAAAATGCCCAGGCCCCGGTTGGAGCGCAGCACCTGGCAATCCTCGAACACGATGTCCTCGAAATCGCCAAAGCTCTCGGTCCCGAGCTTGAGCGCACAGCTCTGGCTGGCCACATCGCAATGGCGCACGGTGACATTGCGGCAGGCGCCGATGGTCTGGCCCTGCAAGGAGGTTTTGAGGCACACCCCGTCATCGGCGGTGGCGATGCTGACATTCTCGATCAGCACATTGCTGCAGCTGTCGATCACGAGGCCATCGGTATTGGGCAGGCGCTCATTGTTGCGCACGCTGACATGGGTCACCGACACATTGGTGCAGGCCACCAGATGCAGCGTCCACATCGGGGAATCTTCCACCGTGATGCCGTCGAGCCGCACGCCGGTGCAGCCCTCGAACACCAGCACGCGCGGGCGATACTCCGCCGGCGTATAGGTGCCCACGCTTGCGTCCTCGCCGATGATATAGGCGGCGCCCGGCGCGACGATACGGCCCTTGCCGGTGATGGCGACGTTGCTGGCGTCCTTGGCGCGGATGATGGCGCGGTTGGAGCTTTCGGCGATCACTGTCACTACGTTGTCGGCATAGGCGTCATAATCGGCCACTGGCCGCAGAATGGCGCCTTCGGCCAGATGCAGTTCCACCCCGCTGCGCAGCAGCAGGCCGCCGGTGGCATGTTCGCCATCGCCCAGGGTGACGCGGCCACCACCGGCGGCCGCAGCCGTATCGATGGCGGTCTGGATTTCGGCCGTTTGCAGGGCCGAGCTGCCGGCTATCAGGATCATGCGCGGGCCGGCAGGGTTGCGCCGGTGTCGGCACGAAACACATGCACAAGGCTGGGATCAACCGAGACATTGATCACCTGGCCGGGCACGAATTTGCGGTGGTCCGGAATGTGCAGGATGATCTCGTCCGACGTGCCGGCCATATTGCCATAGACATAGGTTTCAGTGCCGATGCTCTCGGCATAGGACACCGTGTAGCGCGCGCCGGCACCCTCGGTGGGCCGCAGATGCTGCGGCCGGATGCCGATTTCAAGCGCCGTGCCGGCGGGCAGATTCCCGGCGTCCACGGGCACGGTCAGCGTGCCGAAATCGGCCGCCTCGACCTCGGCGGAGTCGCCGCCGGCCTTCAGCGTGGCCGGGAATACATTCATGCTGGGCGAGCCGATGAAGCGCGCCACAAACTTGTTGGCCGGGTGCATGAACAGCTCTTCGGGCGTGCCGAACTGTTCCAGCTTGCCACCATTGAGCACGGCAATCCGGTCGGCCATGGTCATAGCCTCGACCTGGTCGTGCGTCACATAGATCATGGTGGCCTTCAGCCGCTGGTGCAGGCGGGTGATTTCCGCCCGGGTCTGCACGCGCAGCGCAGCGTCCAGATTGCTCAGCGGCTCATCGAACAGGAACACCTGCGGATCCCGAACAATGGCGCGGCCGATGGCAACGCGCTGGCGCTGGCCACCGGACAGGTCGCGCGGACGGCGCTCGAGATAGGGTTCCATGGCGAGCATGCGCACAGCCTCGAGCACCTTGGCCTCGATGACATCCTTGGAGAGCTTGAAGTTCTGCAGGCCGAACGAGAGATTCTCGCGCACGGTCATGTGCGGATAAAGCGCATAGCTCTGGAACACCATGGCGATACCGCGCTCGCCGGGCGAGAGGGCTTCCACATCATTGCCGCCAATGCGGATATGGCCGCCGCTGACCTTGTCGAGGCCCGCAATCAGGCGGAGCAGGGTAGATTTACCACAGCCCGAAGGGCCCACGAAGACGACGAATTCGCCGTCCTTCACTTCCAGGTCCACGCCCTTGATGATCTCGGTCTCGCCAAATGACTTGAACACCGCATCGAGCTGCAAAGAGGCCATGATCTATCTTCCTGCAAACGTGGCGGGACCCAAAATCCCGTCCTTTGGCGGCGAAATCTGCCCGACCGCACTTCATTCGTCAATATGACGAACGAATGACTTTGCCGCAAGACCTACTGCCGCAGCGTCGGCAGGCCGAGCCGTCCGGGCACTTCCAATGTGGAAAACAGCGAGTTGTGCATCTGCCCCAGCGACATGGCAGCGGCACCCATAACCGTGGCCCGCGGCCCAAGGCTGCTTGCCTCAACCCGAATGGGGCGTTTCTGCACCTTGGGCATCCAATCGGCAATGCGGCGCACCAATTCCGATCGTCCGCCGATATTGCCGCCGAACACCACCCGGTCCGGGTCGATCACCGAGGTGACCGTCAGCACCAGTAACGCCGCGATGCGTGCGGTCTCGTCTATTGTCTGCTCAGCCGCGCTATCGCCGGCTTCAAGTCGGTCAAAAATCTCGCGCACGGTCTGCGCCGAACCGCCGAGCCGCGCAAACCGCTGCAGGATACCTGTGGCGCCGATGCTGGATTCCAGCGCGCCCTGTTCGAGGCTCTGCGGCGCAAACGGGTCCCCACCCAGCGGCAGATAGCCGATTTCACCCGCGGCCAGGCTGCTGCCGCGCAGCAATTGCCCGTCCACCAATATGCCCAGACCAACACCCGTACCAATGGAGATGAAAGCGAAATGGTTATCGGCATTCTCGCCGGCTTCCCAATATTCGCCCAGCGCCGCCGCATTGACGTCGTTCTCGAACATCACCTGGCAATCGAGCGACGCGCGCAATTGGCCCGCCAGATCAAGTTCACCGATGCCCGGCAGGTTCGGCGCCAGGTCCAGCCGGCCCTGCGGGCTCATCACGCCGGGGGTTGCCACTGTCGCTATCTGGAGACGCTCAGCGGGCGCCTTGGCCGCATCGAGCAGGATCTGCTTGAGCAGCTTGGCTTGCGCCGGCAATTGCCCACCCTGGCCGTCGGCAGCCAGCTCATGCTGGGCCACGATAGTGCCCGAAATATCGACAAGCACGCCGCGCAGCGTACTCGCGCCGAGGTCCAGCCCCAGCGCGAACCCGGCCGTCGCGTCAATTTCGTAGCGAACGGCCGTACGGCCCACGCCGCCCGAGATCATGCCGCTTTCCTTGACCCAGCCGCGCTCGGTCAGCACCAGCATCACTTCCGATATGGTCTGCTTGGATAGGCCAGTCACCCGCGACAGGCTGGCGCGCGATGTGGCGCCATCCAGCAGCAGCCGCTCCATTACGGATCGAACAGACAGCTGGCGCAGGACCGGCGAGGCGACGAGACGTTGATTCACTTCAGCCACGTGCAATTGTTCTGGACCCTGCCTAACTCGACGCCTTTGGCCAAGCTGTCAAGCGCGCCTATCCAAGCCTGAATACGGCGTGCATGGGAAGCCGCTTGACAAGCCTGTCACAATTTCATTTCATTCGTCATGCTTACGAACAAATGGGTTTGATCTTGTCCGCTGCCAGCCTGCTCTCCGCCATCGATGCCGTGCTTGCCGATCCAGCGGCGGCGCGCCATGGCCTCGCCCAGGCAGCCGGCGAGCGTCTGCAGCGGGCTGGGTGGCTATCATCCAGCAACCGGGCAGGGCTGGTGATCGGCCTCGATCTCGGCGGCACCAAGCTGCATGGCGCCATTGGCGACGCCTCCGGTTCCGTTATCGCCGAAGGCACGGGCGCTACCGAAACCGCCAGTGTTGACAGCGTACTTGGCCAGATGGTCGATATGGTCAATGACCTGATGGCCCGCGCCGGTGCCAAGCCCGCCCAGATCGCCCAGATCGTCGTTGGCGTGCCCGGCGTGGTCGCGCCGGACGGCTCGGTGAGCCTGTCGCCCCATGTGCCATTCCCTGCCGGCGTCTCTCTCGCCAAGGCGCTCGGCGACGCCACCGGCCTGCCGGTTTTTGTTGAGAACGACGTGAACATCGCCGCTGTCGGCGAGTACTCAGCGCGCGACATGCAGTCAGGCATGCTGGCTTTCGTCGCGCTTGGTACGGGCATCGGCATGGGGTTGATTGTTGATTCTACCATTCTGCGTGGTGCCAGCGGTGCCGCGGGCGAAATTGGTATTCTCCCCTTTGGCGCCGATCCGCTGGCCGCCATCGCCGCCAACCCTGGTGGCTCCTTCGAGGCCGTCGTCTCGACAGGCGGCATTCTATCGCGCGCCCGCTTGGCCGGCAGCAGCGCCACGACCGTGCGGTCTCTCTTTGACAGCGCAGACAATGGTGACACGGCCGCCGCTGGGGTGATCGATGCCAGCCTGCGCGATCTGGCCATCGGTCTTGCTGCTGTCGTGGCCTTGCTTGATCCTGGTGTGATCGTTCTGGGTGGGGGCATCGGTGCTCGTCCCGGTGTGTCCGAACAGGTCGCTGCCTGGCTCGCCCGTTTTGTTCCCACGCCCTGCGCCGTCGAGCGCAGCCGTCTGGGCGATCGGGCCGGACTTCTTGGCGCTCTGGCTCAGGCGCGTCGCCTCGCTCGGGCGGCGCTGGCCGCCGATGATTTCTCTGCGGACAAGGGAGCCGCCGCATGACCCGGTCCATGACCTATAGTGAGAATGGCAATGTCATGTGGCCGCTCGCCAGTGGCCTTGCTGGCACCGATACGCCGGTGCTGCTGCCCATCATGGCGCCGCGCCTGCAGGCTGATTGCGAGCCCGATGGCCGCATCACCGTGTCCGTCTGGGGCGTGGGCGCCATTGCCACGCTCTCCTTTACGTCCCTGGCGGCGCCCTACGCCTATGGCCCCAATCTGATCGAGGCCGCCAATGGCGGCGTCTATGTTGCCCAGTCCCTGCCGGTCATGGTCATTCGCGGTACCCAGTTGCAGCGCCTTGCGGCCAAGACCAAGGCCGCCTGGTGGCATACCCCAGACGCCGACACGCCAAAGCCCAAGTCCAGCCGCCGTGGTAACCGCCGGACGCTCGTGCTTGCCTGGGGCGCCGTCGCCATTGAACAGCGCGGCGATGATCTGGTGATCGCTGGCGGCGCCGATCTGGACGAGGCTCAGGGCGCCCTGGCTTCGTCGG
>JAHJOS010000453.1 GCA_018820005.1 Alphaproteobacteria bacterium
GCGTCGCGCCGGCGGAATGAAACCAGAGGGCGGGAGCACATCCCGCCCTTGCTTTTTGCCCCGAGACTCACGACAAGTCCGGCAGACATTCCGCCAAGGATCTGCCGATGAAATCCGCCGTCGTCGTCTTCCCGGGTCTCAACCGCGACCGTGACATGATCGCGGCCCTGACCAAGATCGGCGGCACCGCGCCGGCCATCGTCTGGCACCAGGATGCCGACATCCCCGACGTCGACCTGATCGTCATTCCCGGCGGCTTCTCCTATGGCGACTATCTGCGCTGCGGCGCCATCGCCGCGCGCTCCCCGATCATGGACAAGGTGCGCGAGCGTGCCGCCAAAGGCGTCAAGATCCTGGGCGTCTGCAACGGCTTCCAGATTCTGATCGAAGCCGGTCTGCTGCCGGGCGCGCTGATGCGCAACCAGTCGCTGAAATTCGTCTGCCGTGAGGTCAAGCTCGAGGTGACCAATGCCGACACCGCCTTCACCCGCGGCTACAGCAAGGGCCAGATCATCCGTTGCCCGGTTGCCCACCATGACGGTAACTATTTTGCCGATGCGGAAACCCTCGCCGCCATTGAAGGCAACGGCCAGGTTGCCTTCCGCTACGCCGAAGGCACCAACCCCAACGGCTCGATCAACGATATCGCCGGTGTGCTCAACGCCGAAAAGACCGTGCTTGGCCTGATGCCACACCCGGAAAACCTGATTGAAAGCGCCCATGGGGGCACTGACGGACGGGAACTGTTCTCCGCACTCCTGCAGCAAGTTGCCTGACCGCCAAACGCGGCGGCTGTTTGCCGCTGCAGCGCTGCTCGTGGGTGTCATCGGCCTCGTCATCGATGGCTGGGTCATTTTCCCCTCCATGATGAGCGTCTCGCCCGGCAATCCCGTGGCCCGCTCGTTGCCGGACGTGACGGTCTACTACTGGACCTACTTCACCCATCTCACCAACCTTGGACTGGTGCTGGTCTATATGTCGGAACTGACGGGCTGGTCCTGGCTGGGCTGGTTCAGGCGACCGCAGACGCAGACGCTGATGGCGGGGTTCATCACGCTGGTCATGCTGTTCTATCACTTCATGCTGTCGCCTTATCTGCAGATGGAAGGTGCGCTGCTGCTGGCGACCGTGCTGCTGCACTATGTGACGCCGATTGCTTACCTCGTCTGGTGGGCGGCCTTCATGCCGCATGGTAGCCTGCAATGGCGCGACCTGCCCTGGATGCTGGTCCCCGGCATCGTCTATGTCGCCTGGGTACTGCTGCGCGGCCTCTGGGCCCATGAATACCCCTATGACATCCTCAACCCGGAAAAGCTCGGCTATGGCGGCGTCGCCATTGGCGTCGGCATCATCTTTCTGGCTGTCAGCATGTTCTGCGTCGTGCTGATCTGGCTCGATGGCGCACTGGCACGGCGGAGGACCCGATGACCCTGCGGACGATCTGGGCACTCGCCGGGCTGGGAATCGGCGCCGGCGCGCTGCTGCTACAGGCGGCCATCACCTTCTCGCTGCGTCTCGCCGCCGGTCACGACCTGCTCGATGCGGTGATCTTCTTTTTCACCTATTTCACGATCCTCACCAATCTCATGCTGGTGCTGATCTATCTGAGTGAACTGGTGCGCTGGCCGGTGCTCGACTGGTGGCGCCGCCCGGTGACCCGTGGCATGATGACGGGCGCCATCATTCTGGTCGCGGTGTTCTATCATGTCCTGCTCGCCGGACTATGGGCGCCGCAGGGCTGGGCCAAGCTGGCCGATATCGCGCTGCACTATGTCACGCCGATCCTCTATGTCGTCTGGTGGGCAGCGTTCCAGCCCAAGGGCCAGCTGCGGTTTGGCGATATCCCAATGATGCTGCTGCCGATTTTTGTCTGGCTCGCGTGGGCCATGCTGCGCGGCGCCGTGGTCGGCGAATACCCCTATCCGATCCTTGAAGCGGACAAGCTCGGCTACGGCGCGGTGGCGCTCAACTGCCTCGTCGTGCTGATCGCACTGATCGTGCTTTTCGGGCTGGTCATTCTGGCCGACCGGGCCCTCGGGCGACGGCGGCAGGCCTGATCTCTTCGAACGCCGGGCTTGTTTGTGACAGCCTCAGGCGTTCAAATCCCCGCAGTCTGCCGGGAGTGTTGCGTTCGCATGGGGTATCGCTGGTCTATCGATGACGCATCGGTGCGTTCGGGATTCCTCAGGATTGCGTCGGAACAGATGGCCAAGGCTGTCCTCAGGGCCGACGCCGTGGACGATCCCCCGGCCGCCCGCATCCACGCAGCGCGTCGGCATTGCAAGAAACTGCGCGCCCTGTTCCGGCTCGTCCGCAGCGACTTCCCGGCCTATGCCGAGGCCAATGCCAGCATCCGCGACGCTGCATCGAAACTGTCGCGGGCGCGTGATGCGCGGGTGGCGCGCCAGACGCTGGAGGCGCTCTACGCCTGGGCCGGCTTGCCGGCACCCGAGGCACCCGTCGAGGCCGCCATCGATCCCGAAAGCGAGACGGCGGCCCTCGCCACCTTCCGCTCCGAGATCAGCCAGCAGATGGCCGCTGCCGAACACTGGACGATCGAGGAGATCGATGAGGAGACGTTGAGCAAGGACTTTGCCCGCTGCTACGGCAAGGGCGTCGACGCCATGCAGTATTGCCGCAAGCATCCAGAAGCCGAACCGCTCCACGACTGGCGCAAGGCGGTCAAGTACCACACCTTCCAGCTGCGCCTGCTTCGGGCGCCGCTGGATACCGAGGCCGGTCGGCGCATCGAGCAGGCCGAACTGCTGGCGACCACGCTCGGCCGGCATCACGACCTGGCCCTGCTCGAAGAGATAGCGCGCCGGTCGCCCGAGCAGATCGCCCTCGATCTCGACCAGGCCTTTGTCCAGC
>JAHJOS010000454.1 GCA_018820005.1 Alphaproteobacteria bacterium
GGCCCTCGCCGCTGGAATGAAACTGGATCCCTCTTTTCCCGTCGTTGACCCCGACATGCTTGCAGACGAAGTCTGGAGCTTGGCAACTAAGCGAGACCGCAACGAGGCAATCCTCCCGCCGCTGCCCCGTTGAAATAGGTCCGTTCCGACATCCGCAGGTAGCCTGGCTCACCTACTAACGACTGTCCGTTTATCCACGCAAACCGCAGAAAAGCGGACAGTCCCCCTCCCACCCCAACGCTGCCGATCCCTCAGCGGAAAATCCACTGAGGGAACTCGATAAAGGCGTATGGATGGCCGAAAGGGCAGCGAGGCCGCCCTTCCATTTTTCAGGACGAAGACGGCAGGGCAAAGCCGGGGCCGGTCCGGGATAGTTCAGTCTCCAATGGGCCGGACACGGATGGCGAGGAAAGGCTTGCCCGGCAGTTCGACGGCAAAGGCTGCGTCGGGCTTGCGCGGGCGCAGATGGCTGCCGTGCCGGGTCGGATGGTTTTCCGGCGCCGGCACGATCTTTGCGGCGCTGACCGTCATGTTCCAGGTGTCAATCAGCTCGACCTGATATTGGCGGTCATCCTCCGGCAGGCCCGCTGCCCAGATTACCGGCTGGTGTTCGCCGAAATAGATCAGCGTGGTTTCGCCGTCCCGGGCAGCCGAAATGCGGTTCCAGGGAAAACCCATCCGGGGGTCTATGGGATCAAAGCCACTCTTGACGCTCTCTTCCATGACATCGCGCAGAAAGCCGATGCGCTTCCACGCCTCGCCGTGCAATTGGCCGCCCTTGGCCCACCAGATCAGGTCCTGCGGGTGGCTATAGGTCTCGCCATGGCCGGCGTAGCCACCGCGCATGGCCGTGGTCCAGAACCGATGCGTCAATTCCTCGGCGGTGATATTGCCCCAGCACTGGACGATATTGCCCTCATATTCGGGCTCGTCATTGACGATGGGCTTGCCATAGGCGTCGCGCCATTCGGTGGTGCGCTTGACGTCCCAGTTCTGGATACAGGCATGGGTGACCCAGGCCTTGCGGTGGTCGTAATTGGCCTGGGGATCGCCATTGTGGATCGAGCGCAGATGGCCGTAGGGGTCGTTTTCCTCGATGATGTGGAAATAGCGGTCCCACTGGTGCATCGGCTTGGTGTCGAGCAGAAAGTCATATTCGTTGGCCAGCGACCACCACACATTGTGATAGGCCGACAGACGAGCGGTCAGATAGGCGAAAAAGCGGTAGTCCTGCTCCGCGCTCATGTCGCAATAGCCCCAGCGATCATAGGGGTGCAGCATGATGATATCGGCCTGGATGCCCATGTCGCCCAGGGCCTTCACCTGATTTTCAAAGTGGCGGAAGCTCTCGGGGTTGGGCCGGTCGAAATCGAGCTGACCATCAGCGCCCCGCTGGTAGACGTCGTGCAGAGGCTCATTGACATTGTAGGGATAATCCTTGGGAAAGACCCCCATGCGCAGCTTGTTGAAGCGGGTTTTCGCCAGCGTCTCCAGCGTCTGCGCCTGCTCATCGAGCGGCTGGTGCGTCCAGGCGTAGCAGGTGGTGCCAAAGGACAGGAACGGCGTGCCATCGGCATGGGCAAAGTGGAAGCGATTGGCCACCTGGACCGGACCGTGATTGCCCGGACGCGGCGGCGTCACGCTAACGCTGCCGGCCTGAGCGTCCAGTTCCGGCGTCGCCGAGCGGGTCACATAGGTCCACTCGCCCACATTGTCGGGCATGAAGCGGATCTTGTAGCTGCCGTCACCGTCATAAAAGCCCGGCACCCGTACCGTGCGACCATGCTGGCGAAAGACGGCATCAAGCTGCACCTCCAGAAACGGGTTGCCCGTCGCAGGGCCGGTCAGGCTGACTTCGAAAACATCGTATTGGGCAATCGTCGCGGTCATGGAAATCGTCCTTAGTCGTCTATGCGCTTGAGCAGCAGGGCCTGGTAGGGCTTGGCCTTGAAATGCAGGAGCTGGCCGCGCTGCACATCGGTGGCGATCTCGGTCTGGGTCATGTCCCAGGTGTCGATCAGCGTGGCGCTGTAGCGTTCGCCCGGCGGGACTGCGGCCGCGACTTCTCCTGGCTGGCTTTCGCCAAAATAGCTGAGGTAGTAGCGATGCGGCTGTCCGGCCGTGGCGAAGTGCGTGCCGACGCGGGACCAGTCTTCCTGGCCGGGAAAGGGCGCAATCAGCTTGCGCAGGTCAGCATGGTCGAGGCCGCCAGCGATTTCGATCTGGTAGTGGCCGGTGCTCTTGACGGGGTCGAGCCCTTCGTCGGGCCCCTCCTCCATGATGGCTTTGAGGAAAGCGATGCGCGCGACACTCTCGCCCACCAGCGTGCCGCCCTTGGCCCACCACAGGGTTTCGCTGTCGTTGTAATAGGTCTCGCCATGAGTGGCGTAGCCGCCATTGACACTGGCTTTCCAGAAGCGGTGCACCAGTTCGCGGCCCGAGATATTACCCCAGGCCTCGGCGATATCGCCCTCGTAGCAGACCTCGTCGAGCGAGACCGGCTTATCGAACTGCTCGCGCCAGACCATGGCGCGCTCGGTATATGGCCGCTGGATGCTGACATGGGTCAGCTTGGGATGGCTGTAGTCGAACGGCCCAAAGCCGTTATGCACCGAGACGAGATGGGCGTGCGGATCGGCCTCTGCGACGATGTCGATCCAGCGGTTCCAGTCATCGAGCGTCTTGTTGAACATGAAGTCATATTCATTGGCCATCGACCACCACACATTGGGGAAGGCCGCCAGCCGCGCGATCAGGTAGCGCAGATAGTTATCGTCCTGATCGGGCGCCATATGCGCAAAGCCCCAGCGATCATAGGGGTGGAAGATGATCAGGTCCGCTTCGATGCCGAGCGCGGCCAGATCGTTGATGCGCTGTTCGAGATGGCGGAAATAGGCGGGCTCGAACACATCGAAATCGAATTCCCAGCCCTGCACTTTCATTGACCCCAGCCAGCGGTGATCGCCCTGCTTGAGCAGCTTGAACGGGTAAAGTTCAGGCTCGACTTCGTTGTAGCGATAGTGCTTGGGAAACACGCACATGCGGATCTTGGTGAAGGGCGCAGCGGCCAGCGTGGCCAGGGTTTGCTCTTCGAGGGCGTCACCCTGCAGGTTCCACACATAGGCGGTGGTCCCGATATTGGTGTAGCGGGTGCCATCGGCGTAGCGGAAATGATGTTTGTTGGACAC
>JAHJOS010000056.1 GCA_018820005.1 Alphaproteobacteria bacterium
TCACCACCCAGTTTCGAATCGACGCCAACGCGCTCATCAACCAGGCTATCGCGGCCCTTGATAGCGGCGACGCCGGGGCACTTGACGCCGCGCTGCACACGCTCAAGGGCGTGGCCGCAACCTTGGGCTTCGCATCGATTTCCACCGCAGCCGATGACCTCCGTCATCGCCCGTTGACGACGGATGATCTGAATTCGCTGTTGCAGCCAGCAGCTTAGCTACCCACCCCTAACTCATTGAATTTCTTTACTGATCGTGCCCAGCGTCGACCGACGATATAGTTAAGTACTTTTAAATTCTTTGCCGGCAATTATCCCCGATGGCACGGGGGGGATCCGTTGCTTGGCGTTGATTGGAACCACTCAACGTGTGGACATTTTCGGAGATTTGCGAATGAGACTGACACGTTTTACGATGTCGGCAGGGCTCTTTATGGTGCTGCTCGCCACGGGCATTGCAACCTATACCGCGCTCACATCCATGGCGACGGACGCCGCCAACGAAGCGCTGTTTGAACAGACCATCGACAGCCTTACAGCCAGCCGCCATCTCACCGAAGCGGTTGGCAATGTGAAGCTCGACGTGGTTCAGGTGCAGCAGTGGCTGACGGATATTTCGGCGACGCGCGGTCTTGACGGCCTCAATGACGGTTTCGACGCCGCCCAGGGTTTCGCCGATCGCTTCCCCAGTGACGTTGCCGAGGCCCGCGCAATTGCCCTTGAAATTGGCGACCAGTCCATCGCCGCCGCGCTTGACCAGACCGAGGCGGCTTTTCCGGCCTATTATGCTGCGGGCAAGGCCATGGCGCAGAGCTACATCGCCGATGGTCCCGCTGGCGGCAACACCATGATGGCCAGCTTTGACGCCGCAGCGGCCGAAATGGCCGTCGGCGTCGATCAGATGATTGCATCAACGGACAGTTTTGCCCAGTCGCTGGCTGATCGTGTCGCCGGGCAACAGGCGCAACTGCGCGAGGGACAATCGCATCTGCTCATGCTGCAGATTGCCGGCTTTGCCATCCTGATCCTGGCCATAGCGATCATGACGGGCTTTGTGGCCGGTTATGTGCTGCGGCGCCTGCGCGCCATGTCGGCCCGCATGACCTCGATCGCGGCCAAGGACTACACAGTTGGGGTCTACGGTTCGAGCCTGTGGGATGAACTGCGCGACATGGCCGCAGCCGCCGATATCTTTCGCAGCAATGGGCTGGCCCTTGAGGCGCTGGCCCTTTCGGAAGCCGAGCAGGCCGAGGCGCGCCGCGCCGAACGGCGGGCGATGATGGCGGAATTGCAGGACGCCTTCGGCTCGGTGGTGGAGGCCTGTGTGTCCGGTGACTTCAACCGACGGGTACCGACCAGCTTTCCGGATCCTGAACTCAACGCTCTGGCGGTGAGCTTTAATGGCCTGGTGGCCTCGATCGGCCAGGGCCTGGGCGATACCGCCGACGTCCTGTCAGCCTTTGCGCAATGCGATTTCTCGGTGCACATGGCGGACGAGCAAATCGGCGCCTTCACCCGTCTGCGCGACGACACCAATGCGGTGGCGCGCACCCTGACCGAGGTCATCGCCAAACTGCGCCAGACCGCGGGCTCCCTGCACACCGCCACCACGGAAATCCTGGAAGGCGCAAACGATCTGGCTGATCGCACGACCCGCCAGGCAGCTACCATCGAGCAGACCAGTGCGTCCATGGAGGCCCTGGCAGAGACGATCAGGCAAAATGCCGAGGGTGCCGCTGCGGCAGGAGCCCAAAGCAAGTCCGTCAGCGACATGGCGCTGGCCAGTGAACAGACCATGGTCAAGGCTACTGCGGCGATGAACAATATCTCGGAATCAACATCGCGGCTGCAGAGCTTCATTGGCGTGATCGACGATATTGCCTTCCAGACCAATCTGCTGGCACTCAACGCCAGCGTGGAAGCCGCGCGGGCGGGTGAGGCCGGCAAGGGCTTTGCCGTGGTGGCTGTTGAGGTTCGCCGGCTGGCGCAGTCTGCGGCAGTGGCCTCGCGTGATGCGCAGGGGCTGGTCGATCTCAGCGTTGCCGGCGTGCGCGATGGCAGCACGATCCTCAATGATGTTGCAGGCAGCCTTACGCAGGTGACGCGGTCGATTGGCGAGACGGCGACCACGATGGAGCAGCTCGCCAGTGTCTGCCACGACCAGTCGCGGGCCGTTGCCGAAGTCACTATGGCCGTGCGGCAGATGGATGAGATGACGCAGCATAATGCTGCACTGGTGGAAGAGACCAACGCTGCCATCGAACAGACCGAGGCGCAGGCCCAGACGCTAGATGGGCTGATCCGGGTCTTCACGATAGACAATGGCAGTTCAGGCTATGGTGGTACGGCGCGAAAACGCGCTGCCTGACCCGATAGCGCGGGGGCCGGGAACACCGGCTCTCGCGCCGCTATGGCCAGCCATCCCTGCCCTTCCCACGGCCGGAGCGGCGTCGTGCATACCCGCCGGGACGCCTCTGGCGCAATCAACAACCCGCATGCAATGACACATCGGCAGCGCCAGGGCGGTGCCGATATCGTCACGCCGGAATAGCCCCGCTATAGGCGATCACCAGTACAACCATGGCCAGTGAGAACAGGCCTACCAGGATCAGCGCACGCCACAACGGCGCCATCCAATGGGCGGCTCGACTGCTGTGATTGGGCTGCATTGAGCTTACTCCTGTGAACTACGCGCGCACATCATTTAAATGCCACCGATAGCATTAAACAACCCATCACCAGATAAAACTCATCGACTTGATTAATACGGCCGCTAGCTTAATCACATCGTCGGCGGCGCGCTGCGGTACATCCGGGAGGAGTATTCAAGCGCTGGTGTTGTCCCAAGCCAACCGACCGCCAGTGCCGCCGTGGACGCGGCGGCACACCATTGTTCCCGATCCGAACAGGCCGGATCTGAGGGGCAAGTATGCTCCGCGCAATACGCAGTCGTTCGGCCGTGACCCGAACGATTGCGTTGCGCGGAATGGCGCAAGCCATCAAAGCGGCCACGCGCATCCGCCTGTCGAGCTCGATTTGCAACCACTTCAAACGCGATGCGCCGACGGTTGACCGCCGGCGCACTGCTCAATTCCCGATTGGTCGGCGTGAAGTTGCCGCCCGCGTATCAGCCTAGCGCGCTAGCATGATCTCGGGACCCATCATGGCGTAGGGCAGCATGGTCGAGAGTGCTGGCACGTAAGTCACGATAACCAGGAAGATCAACAGGACCACGACGAAGGGCAGTGCTGCCTTGACCACCTGCGCCAGACTCATCCCGGTAATGCCCGAGGTCACGAACAGGTTCAGCCCAATTGGCGGCGTCACCATCCCGATCTCCATGTTCACCACCATGATGAACCCCAGATGAATGGGATCGATCCCCAACTCCATGGCGATCGGGAACACCACCGGCGCAACAATCAGCAGCAGCCCTGAAGGCTCCATGAACTGACCACCGATTAGCAGCAGCACGTTGACGGCAATAAGGAAGGTGAACCAGTTGAAGCCTGCGCCCAGCATCCAGTCCGTGATGGTTTGAGGAATGCGTTCGGCCGTCAGCGTGTGGGCAAACAGCAGGGCGTTCACGATGATGAACATCAGCATCACCGTGGTCTTGGCACTGTCGACCATGGCCTTGTTGGTATCGCCATGGAACAGGGCTGGCACGAAACGTCGGGCGATCAGCACCAGGTTGTAGCCCCACACCGGCAGACCCGCGAAAAAGGTGAACGGGCTGGGTTGCTGGCGGGCATAGGGGTAACCAAACAGAACGCCTGCGGCCAGAACGAGCCCCACGACCAGGCGCGCATTGGTCCCCATGCTGCCCAGGAAGAAGAACGACGAGATCATCCAGACCACGAGAATGGCCAGCGCATAGACGGTGGCCTTGAAGCCAACCAGCGTTTTGGCGCTGGCGCCCTCAGGCACCCAGGGCATGCCCTTGAGCGGCCCCATGTCGCGATAGACGAACAGCGCGACAAGCACGGAGTAGACTGCCGCCACTGAGGCTGCTTCTGTTGGCGTGAACGCGCCGCCATAGATGCCGCCGATGATGATGAAGATCAGGAACAGACCCCAGCTGGCGTCCTTGTCAGCAGCCAGGATTTCGCCATAGCCGCGCCAGGGTTCGGATGGCAGATTGCGGCGACGGGCGACAAAGTAGATGGCAACCATCAGCATCAGGCCGGCAACCAGGCCTGGTACGATACCGGCTAGGAACATGCGGCCCACCGACACATTGGTGGCGGTCGCATAGACCACCATCACGATCGAGGGTGGGATCAAGATACCCAGCGTGCCGGCGTTTGCGATGATACCGGCCGAGAACTCCTTGGAGTAGCCCACTTGCCGCATTGCGGCGATGGCAATGGTGCCGATTGCCACCACGGTCGCGGGCGAGGAACCCGAGAGCGCTGCAAACATCATGCAGGCCAGCACCGAGGCCATTGCAAGACCACCCCGGAAGTGTCCGACGCTGGCCACGGCAAGCCGAATGATGCGGCGCGCCACACCACCGGTGGACATGAAGGTTGATGCCAACACAAAGAAGGGAATGGCCAGCAGAGTGTAGTTCTGCGACGCCGAAAACAGCTGCAGCGCGACCGAGGACATGCTGTCAGTCGAGAACAGCGCGATAGTCAGCACGCTCGACAGACCCAGGGCCACCGCGATGGGGACGCCCATGAACAGCAGCGTCAACACCATGACGAAAAGGATGATGGATTCCATGGTGTTATTCCTTCACCGCGTCTTTGTTCTCAGCCACAAGCTCTTCGGCTTCGTGGCTGGCGATGATGTATTGGCGCTGGTCCAGCGCGATGGCGATGGCGGCCTGCAGGCTGCGGTAGGCGAAAAGCGCCAGCCCGATCGGCAGGATGAGATAGGCGATCCAGCGCTGCACGCGCTCCTGCAGCCCAAAGCTGTTCTGCGCCCATTCGGGGTAGCGCAGATCGTCCAGGCCAATGCCGACCTTGAACATCTTGGCCCAGTAGTCGATGGCACCGCCGCGCACATTGATGCCGAAAATCTGCAACCAATCGGCGTAGAGCAGCGTGACCGCGTACAGCACGCAGGCGAGCGCCGCAGCGACCGCCATGATGCGCGACAGCCGCCCCGGCAACAGGTTGAGGACAATATCGACGCCCAGGTGTGAGTTGATCTTGATGGCATAGCTCATGCCGAACAGGATCAGCCAGGCGAACAGGATACGAGTGAACTCGAGTGCCCCGCCCCAGCCCGTGCCAAAGCCGTAGCGCATCACCACCTGGGTGAAACTGACCAGCGTCAGTGCCGCCATCAGGATGGCCAGCACGCCTTCTTCAAAGCGCCTGGTGGAGTCGGGCCACCGCCGCTCAATCAAAAACAGCGCTGCAATCAGCACCGCTATCGTTATGACCATTTGTGTCATTCTGCCCTCAATGGTGCTGACGTGCCAAAGCAGTGGGGGTCGACGCCGGATCCGGCGTCGACCCCAGTTTGCTATTTGGTGTTGGCCGCTTCGGCCGCAGCGATATTGTCGGCGCCGATATCGTCTTCGAACTGCGCCCAGACCGGCTTCATGACATCGACCCAGGCCTGCCGCTGCTCGGCGGTCAGTTCGCGGATGGTGCCGCCGGCATCAAGGATATTCTGGCGGTTCTTGGCTTCCTGGGCGGCCACCGAGTCATTGGCGGAGATGGTGACTTCCTCGGCGATCTTGAGGAACTGGTCACGCACTTCGGGCTCGAGCGAGTTAAGCCATTCGGTTGATGTCACCAGCAGATAGGCCAGCAGTTGGTGGTTGGTTTCGGTGATGCCATCCTGCACTTCAAAGAACTTCTGGGTGTAGATGTTGGACCAGGTGTTTTCCTGGCCGTCGACGACCTTGGTCTGCAGGGCGCCATAGACTTCCGAGAAAGCCAGCTTCTGAGCCGAACCGCCCATGGCGTCGATCATGGCTTCGGCGACGTCTGAGGTCTGAATCCGGAATTTCAGCCCGCTCCCATCGGAAGGCAGCAGCAGCGGCTTGTTGGCCGAGAACTGCTTGAGGCCCGAGGACCAGTAACCCAGGCCGGTGTACCCGACGTCTTCGGTGGCCAGCAGCAGTTCCTTGGCCGTGTCGGTGGCAAAGAACCGGCTGACGGCATCCAGGTCGGCGAACAGGAAGGGCAGGTCGAACAGACGGTACTTGAGCGTATAGGCTTCAAATTTGGATAGCGAGGGCGCCGCCAACTGCACATCGCCCAGCAGCAGCGCTTCCATCACCTTGTCATCGTCGAAAAGCGTGGAATTGGGGAATACTTCCATGCACGCAATGCCGTTCATCTCGTCATTGACGCGCTGGGCAAAAAGGGTCGCCGCATCGCCCTTTGGGTGACCGGTCGCCGCCACCACATGGGCGAACTTGATTACCATCTCGCCGTCATCACACTGGGCCATCGCGGTCTGGGTGCCCAGCGCCATGGCGCCAAGTGTCAGGGCTGTTGCCAGAAAAGTCTTCATTGTCTCGCTCCCGAAGCTGATTGTCGCGACGCATTGATTGCGTCTATGAGCAAGCACTGGCCCGCAGCGGAAGGTAAGGACAACCGGCAATCACGCCCAATGTGTCACAAATGTGCCCGCCATCGCGGCGAATGGGTGGAAACGGTAACATCGAGCCCCGACCGTGGGGAGATTTGGGGACAAATCCCGCCTCCACGATAGCAGAAGCTGTCCAGTTCGCCCGCTGCTACCAGCTGAAAAGGGCCCGGACCGCGCCTATCCGGACGGGAAATGCGCCATCAGAGCAGATTGTGGCGAATAACCTCGGCAACGGTGTGGGCACGATTTTTGGTGCCGAGCTTGCTGGAGACATTGTCCACGTGCTGATTGACGGTACGCGCCGACATGCCGAGCTGCAGGGCAATCTCGACCGAGGTCAGGCCGTCCGCAGACAGCGCGATGACTTCCTTTTCCCGCGGCGTCAGTGCGTCGGCCTGGGTAACAACACCAATATTGCGAAAGGTCCGAACCTGGGCGAACACGGCATAGACCAATAGCTGCAAGGCCATTTGCTGCTGTGCGTTCAGGTCCGACACGCCGCTGAAGCCGCCCAGACCAACCAGTGCGCCGCCATGGCTGACGGGCACAATCGTGGATTCCACCATGTCGTGTTTCTGCGCAAAGGCCAGCAATGGGTCGTCTGGATCGGTAAAACGCCGACCATCAAACAACTGCACGCCGCCACGGCCCAGCATTTCGGAAATATTCTCGCGCTTGGTACGCAGGCCCTTGGCGATATATTCCTGCCACCAGCCCTCGCGCGCAGCATTGCTGTCAAGCACATGCAGCGCCGTGCCCAAGTCTTCAGTATATTCGATCAGATAGCCGCTTCGGAAATGGAAGTCGGCGGCTATGTCCTTGATGATGTCGATAATGTCATGATCGGCACTGGCTTTTCGGATGACGTCGAAATAGCGTTCGACCATTGCGAGCATCGCGTCCCCCTAGGTGCGGCCCCGCTTGCCAATGCAAATCGCCGCGTGCCTGGCCTCCATGATACACTGTCAAAAGTCCCATTGTCAAAAATACCAATGGCAAATCTAGCAGGGACATAAATAACGATGGCAATATTGACAGCGCTATTCCTGCCGATTCTCAGCACGCCTAAAGCGCGGTATCGTCCTGCTCATTGAAAAGCAAATGACGACCGAGGGCGGCGATGTCGGCATACAATATACTGTTGGACCATGAACGTGAGCGGGCCGCGCGTGTTGCGCCCAACCCATACCGGCTGACAAGGCGGGAGATGCATGTTGCGGCCTGGGTCGGTCGGGGTCTGAATTGCGCCGAGATAGCCGGCAAGCTCGGCATCCAAACCCGCGCCGTGTCCGGTCATTTGAAGCGTATCTCCGACAAGCTCCATGCCCGCAATGCCGTTCACCTGGGCCTGATCATCAATACGATGCCGGGCCTTCCCGTCGAGCAGCCAAATGTGGTCGCCATCGAGGATTTTCGCGAGGCGTTCGGCATGGGATGGAAATCGGCGCCGGCCAAACCCGATGTGGTCTTCGCCGACTGATCCTGGCGCCAGCCGGCCAGGGCACGACTGACGTCTTCACCGGCTGCGGCCAACGCAAACGACCGGCCCCTCGCCGATGCCCTTGTTCCTCGACTCCCCGCTCCCTACCTGACACTATCAGGTACCATTGACGACATTGCGGGGTTGAGACCATGAACGACTTCAATGCTACAGTCATTGCAGATTTCAACGCGAACGGCGGCAAGCCGGGTGGCTATTTCAAGGATGCGCCCGTGTTGCTGCTCCATGCCATCGGTGCCAAGTCCGGTGTGGAGCGCACGCAGCCTCTGATGTATCTGCGCGAAGGGGACGGCCCCTGGTTTGTCTTTGCCTCTTATGCGGGCGGGCCAAAGGACCCCGCGTGGTTCCACAACATCGTTACCAATCCCGATTTCGACATTTCGGTTGGCGATGGCACGACAATCGAGCGCGTGCCAGTGCATGCTCGTGTTCTGGAGGGCGAAGAACGTGACAGCACCTATGCGCGTCAAGCGAGCCTGTTTCCCCAGTTCGCCGACTATGCCGAAAAGACCACGCGCGAGACCATCCCGGTGATCGAACTGTCGCCGCGCTGAGAACCCCGCACTTGCAATGCAGGTCTGGCGACGAACATTGGCTGTGTGGGGGTGTGTTGGCACGTTCCGCTGCAAGTGACGACAGGCCCTCGCCAGAGGTCGGGGGCCGGGACCTGGACACGCGGCAACGCCGGCGCCATGCTAGTCATCCTCGCGAAAATCCTGCCGCTCCAGCCCGAGCTTGACCATCTTCTCGTAGAGTGACTTTCGGGAAATCCCGAGCACCTCGTAGACGGCCTTGAGACTGCCGTTCTGGGCACGCAATTCATCGGCGATAGCCTGGCGCTCGAAGGCCTGCACGCGTTCGCGCAGCGTGGTGGCGCTGGCGGCGGCCTGGCGATCATCGACCCCGTCAATGCCAAGAACAAAACGTTCGGCCGCGTTGCGCAGTTCGCGCACATTGCCGGGCCAGGGGCGCAGACTCATGCTCGACAGATAGCTCGTGGAGAGCGCCGGGGCCGGCACGCGCAGTTGCGTCGACACAATATGGACCAGATGGGCGAAAAGCGCTGGAATGTCCTCGCGGCGGTCACCGAGCGACGGCAGGCGGAGCGTCGCGATATTGAGGCGATACAGCAAATCCTTGCGAAAGCTCTGCTCGTCAGCCGCCCGCTCGAGATCAACGCTGGAGCTGGCGATGAAACGGGCATTGAGCGCGATGGGCTCGTGTGATCCCAGGCGGGTGATTGCCCGCTCCTGCACCGCACGCAGCAGCTTGGCCTGCAGGTAGAGCGGCATGTTCTCGATATCGTCGAGAAAGATGGTGCCATTGCGCGCATGTTCGAACTTGCCCACCCGTGCGCGCATGGCCCCGGCAAAAGCGCCCACCTCGTAGCCAAACAACTCGGCCTCCATCATTTCGGCGGGGATGGCCGCACAGTTGATGGCCACGAATGGGCGGTCGGTTTCGGCTGCCAGATCATGGATGGCGCGGGCCGCAAGCTCCTTGCCGGTGCCGGTTTCCCCAACGATCAGGACATCGGCCCGGGTCGGGGCAATGGCGCGGATCTGCTTGCGCACGGCCAGCATCGTGGCCGAACGACCCACGAGGCGGGTCTCAAGATCATCGGAGCGGTTGGCGACGCTGGAGCGCAACGCCCGGTTCTCCAGTGTCAGCTGTCGTTTCTCCAGCGCCCGGGTAATTGAATCAAGCAGGCGCTCAACCGAGAAAGGCTTCTCGATAAAGTCATAGGCGCCCTCGCGCATGGCATCGACGGCCAGGTTGACGTCCCCGTGCCCGGTCAGCATCAGCACGGGCAGGTCCGGATCGATGGCAATGGCGGCGCGCAGCAACGCCATGCCGTCCATGCCGGGCATGCGGATGTCGGTCACGAGAATGCCGCGCCAGCTGCGGGTGACCGAGGTCAGAGCCTCTTCAGCCGAGTCAGTGGTTCGCACCGGGTAGCCGACCAGATCGAGGGTCTGGCTGGTGGCGCGGCGCAGGTCTTCCTCGTCGTCGACCAGCAGCACTTCGATTGCCGCGCTCATGATGCCGCTCCCTGCAACTCGTCGTTTCGGTCAAGCGTCA
>JAHJOS010000455.1 GCA_018820005.1 Alphaproteobacteria bacterium
CCCGCGATCTGGCCGTGGCCCGTCTCCTCAGCCACCGCATGATGGTGATGAAGGACGGTCACGTCATCGAAGCTGGCCTCACCGACCGCGTGCTCGATGACCCGCGCGAACCCTATACCCAGCTGCTCGTCAGCTCGATCCTGCAGGTGTGATCATGACCGCCCTTGTCGTCCAAAACCTCGCCAAAACCTTCACCATGCACCTGCGCGACGGTGTCGTCCTGCCGGTGGTCGAGAACGTCAATTTCCACATCGAGCCTGGCGAATGCGTCGTGCTGGGCGGTCCATCGGGGGCGGGCAAGAGCTCGATCCTCAAGATGGTCTATGGCAATTACGGCGTTGATGCCGGCGCCATCACCATCCAGCACCACGGCGAAGCGGTCGATCTCGCCACCGCCGATCCGCGCACGGTGCTGACGCTGCGGCGCGACTCCATCGGCTATGTCAGCCAGTTCCTGCGTACCGTGCCGCGCGTCTCCGCGCTCGACGTGGTCGCCGAGCCGCTGGTGATCCGCGGCGTCGACAAGACCGAGGCGCAGGAGCGCGCGAAAAATCTGCTGGCCCGGCTCAATCTGCCCGAGCGCCTGTGGAGCCTGCCGCCGGCCACCTTCTCGGGCGGCGAACAGCAGCGCGTCAACATCGCGCGCGGCTTCATCACCGACCATCCCGTGCTGCTGCTCGACGAGCCAACGGCCTCGCTCGACGCCACCAATCGCGCCGTCGTGGTGGCCATGATCGGTGAGAAAAAAGCCGCCGGCGTCGCCCTGCTCGGCATTTTCCACGACGAGGAGGTCCGTGCCCAGGTGGCCGACCGCATCATCGACGTCACCGCCTTTGCCCCGAGGATCGCCGCATGAAAACGCTTGGTATCGAACCCTCTATCCACCCAACCGCCAAGGTGCATGACTCAACATTGGGCCGCTACACCGAGGTGGGCTCCGGCTGCACCATCGCCCATTCCAGCTTGGGCGACTATTCCTACTGCGTCGGCGGCACCCAGATCGCCTATAGCCAGATCGGCAAGTTCGCCAATATCGCCGCCCATGTGCGCATCTATGCCTCCATGCACCCCATGGAACGCGCCTCGCTGCACCATTTCACCTATCGCTCGGCGCAGTATTTTGAGGGCGAAACCGACGACCAGGCCTTCTTCGACTGGCGCGCGTCCACGCCTATCACTATCGGCCACGATACCTGGATCGGCCATGGCGCTGTCATCATGCCCGGCGTCACCATCGGCAATGGCGCCATCATCGGCTCCAATGCCGTGGTGACCAAGGATGTGGCCGACTTTGCCATCGCCGTGGGCGTGCCGGCGCGGACAATCAGGCAGCGTTTTGCCGACGACGTCGTTGGCCGGCTGGATACCATGGCCTGGTGGGACTGGAGCCACGACAGGTTGCACCAGGCGCTGCCGGACTTTCGCACGCTCGGCATCGAGGCGTTTCTGGACAAATACGAGGGCTGACCTGCAGCGCGCCATTGCACTGGGTGTGGATGGTCATGCAACCGTCACGCAAGTGTTATCCCAACTTCACGTCCCCGCCCTAGGTCTGCCGCAGTTGAACGGCGGGGACGCTGATGCTCAAGATCTCGAACGTTTCGCGACGATTTGGTGACAAGCTTGCGGTTAGCAACGTGAGCCTGGAGATCGCCGATGGTCAAATGGTCGGCATTATTGGCCGTTCCGGCGCCGGCAAGTCCACCCTGTTGCGCATGATCAACCGCCTGACCAATGTTTCCGAGGGCACCATCGAGTTTGATGGTGTCACGGTTTCGGCCCTGCGCGGCAAGGCGCTGCGCAACTGGCATCGCGACTGCGCCATGATTTTTCAGCAGTTCAACCTGGTGCCGCGTCTGGACGTGATCACCAATGTGATGCTGGGGCGCCTCAATCACCGCTCGACGCTGATGTCCCTGCTGCAGATCTTCACCGAGCAGGAGCGGCTGATGGCCCTGCGCGCGCTCGAGCGCCTCGACATCGCCAGCACCGCCAGCCAGTGGGCCCAGACGTTGTCGGGCGGCCAGCAGCAGCGCGTGGCAATTGCCCGCGCCCTGATGCAGGGGCCGCGCATGATCCTGGCGGACGAGCCCATCGCCAGCCTGGATCCGCGCAATGCCAAGATCGTCATGGACAGCCTGGCCGACATCAACCGCGAGAGCGGGATGACGGTCATCACCAACCTGCACACGCTCGATACCGCGCGGGCCTATTGCAACCGCATCATCGGCATGGCCGGCGGCGCTGTGGTGTTCGACGGCACGCCGGACGAGCTGACCACGGACGTCGCCCGCCAACTCTATGGCGCCGAGGGCCTGCAGGACGCCTTTTCCGAAGCCATGACGTCCACCAGCCTTGAACCGGCTGCCCGCCCCGCCGCCCAGCGGCGCGAACTGGCCGAAACCCACTAATTCCAAGCGTTCCGCGAGGGCGTCATGCATGACCCCTCCGCCGACACCATTGCGTCACCAAAGGAGACTTCCATGACCGCAATCCGCTCCATCCTGCTCGCTGGCATCGCGCTGGCCGGCGTCGTTACCCCCACTTTCGCTCAGGAGATGGATGTTATCCGCATCGGCCTGCTCGGTGGCGAAAACGAAAGCGATCGCCTCGCCAACAACCAGTGCCTGATTGACCTGATGCCAGCCGCTCTGGGCGTCAAGGAAGTCAAGCTATTCCCGGCCGCCGACTATGATGGCGTGATCCAGGGCCTGCTCGGCGGCACCCTTGATGTCGCCGGTCTCGGCGCTTCGGGCTATGCCAAGATCTTCCTGGCTGATCCGGAAGCAGTGATCCCCTTCAACACGACCGTCCAGACGGACGGCTCGATGGGCTATCACTCGATCCTGCTGGCCCGCAAGGACTCCGGCATTGCCACCCTGGCCGACGCCAAGGGCAAGACGCTGGGCTACGCCGACCCTGACTCCACCTCTGGCTACCTGATCCCGCTGGTGACCCTGCCAGCTGAAACCGGCATGCCAAACGACGAATATTTCTCGGCCACGTCCTTCAATGGTGGTCACGAGAACAACGTTCTCGCCCTGCTCGACCACAAGGTCGACGTTGCGGTGACCTGGACGTCGGGCGTTGGCGAATTCGCCGAAGGCTATACCTCGGGCAACACCCGCTCGATGGTCGACAAGGGCATGCTGGACATGGAAGACGTGACCCAGCTCTGGCTGTCGCCCCTGATCCCCAATGGCCCCAATGTGATGAGCTCCAAGCTGTCCAAGGACATGCAGGACAAGATCGTCGCCTTCTACAACAGCCTGCCGACCGAGCATCCTGATTGCTTTGCTGGCATCGAGCGCGGCGAGTTCAAGGGCTATGCGCCAGTGACCCCCGAGTTCTACCAGCCCATCATCGACGCCCGCAAGGCAACCATCGGCGGCTAAGCCACCGTCCTGACACCAGCCGGCGGCACAACCCTGTGCCGCCGGTGCTTGCTTGAGGGCACGCCATGAGTTCAACAACTCTACCGCGGCGCGACGCGCCACTATCGAACGAACTGCGCGCCGTCCACGAGCACTATCGCGGGCTGCTGCGCACGCGGCGGCTCTACACAGTTCTCGGCGGGCTGGGCCTGCTTGTGGCACTGGGCGCGTCACTCTGGTTCGCCGATAGCTCGAACGCCGGCGAGTTCTTTGACCGGCTGCCCTATTTTTTCGATTTCTTCATCCACTTCCAGCCTGACGAGCCGATGGAAATCGTGCGCGCGCTGTTTGACCTGCCTTCGCCATTTGCCGATGGCTCGTTCAAATATGACTATGAAGTGGGCCGGGTTTACCTGTCTGGGGATCTCTACCTGCCCGAGTATTTTTACCAGATGCTGGTCACCATCAATATCGCGGTGATCTCCACATTGATCGGTCTGGTGTTCGCCTTTGCGCTGAGCTTTTTCGCCGCTAGCAATGTCACTGGTTCGCGGGCGGTGCGCTTTGCCGCTCGCCGTTTCTTTGAAGTGCTGCGCGCCTTCCCCGAGATCGTCATCGCCGGCATGCTGGTGGCAATCCTGTCCATCGGGCCGATAGGCGCCATCGTTGCAGTCAGCGTCCACACGATCGGTGCGCTGGGCAAGCTGTTCTACGAAGTTGTCGAGAACGCCGACACGCGCCCGGACGAAGGGCTGCGCTCGCTGGGCGCCAACTGGCTGGAACGCGTCCGCTATGGCTTTGTGCCGCAGGTGCTGCCCAATTTCGTCTCCTATGCGCTGCTGCGCATGGAGATCAACGTGCGCGCCTCCACCATCATCGGCGCGGTCGGCGGCGGAGGCATAGGCGAGGTGTTCCGCCTCTCGATCGGGCGCGACCACGCCGCCAAGACCTATGCGATCATCCTGCTGCTTTTTGTCACCATCATCGGCATTGACTGGATCTCGGGTGCGCTGCGCAAGCGTCTGGTTGGTCAGTCCGCTTTCCAGTTCGGAGGCTGAGGCAAAGTCATGTCCACACTCGCGATGAGCGCTCACGATGCCGCCGGCCTTCGGGCCCGCCACCCCCAGGTGTTCCACCGCCCACTGCGTCAGCGTCTGATGGCGCCGCTGGCGGCGCTGGTGACCTTTGCCTATCTGGTGTTCTGCTTCTTCTTTTTCGACGTGCCCGCGGTGATCAACAACGCGCAGTGGGACCGCGCCAGCATTTATCTGGCAGACTGGTATTCCTGGGAAGCGACACCACGCTTCCGTTTCAAGGATGATGGCGTCGACCTCGAGTGGACCCGATCATTGCTGGGTGACAAGCCCAATCCGGACTGGATCGAAAAGACGGGGCCCCAGAGTTATGTCAGCCGCTTCGACGGCCCCGATAACAGCATCGAGATAAGTCCCGACAGCGTGGTCGCGATTGTTGGTGGCACGCGCTACGCCATTCCCGTAATGGCGGAGGGGGCGGCACTGCCCGCAGGCGCCCCCGCCAGCATGAGCCTCAAGGGTGGACGTGTCACAGTGGACTACGGCTTTGCTGGCTCCGCCGAAGTGCGCAACACCCAAGTCTATGTGCGCCACCGCTTCTTTGGCTGGCCAAACTTCTTCTTTGACCCGCGCTCGAGCTTTTTCGGCATGGATGCCGGTCAGGTCTGGCAGGCTGTGACGGTGGGCGAACGGTTCAATCCCGACATGCCCAATATCAAGCTGATGGCGCTCGACTTTCTCTACAACGCCGAGTGGCAGCACCTGGACGTTTACGACAAGCTGCTGCAGACCATCGTAATGGCCTTTGTGGGGACACTGTTTGCGGCGCTGCTGGCCTTTCCGCTGTCGTTCATCGCCGCTCGCAACATTTCCGCCAACCGAGCCGGCAACTGGTTCATGAAGCGCGCCTTCGATCTGCTGCGCTCAGTCGATATGCTGATCTGGGCGCTGTTCTTCGTCCGAGGATTCGGTCCCGGGCCCATCCCGGGCATTGCAGCGATCTTTTTCACTGACACCGGCACGCTGGGCAAGACCAATACCGAGGCGCTGGAGAACGTCGACGACCGTCAGCGCGAGGGTGTCAAATCGGTTGGTGCTTCTCCCGCCGTGGTGCATCGCTATGGCGTCGTGCCGCAAGTGATGCCGGTCTTTCTCAGCCAGGCCCTCTACTTCTGGGAGAGCAATACGCGTTCAGCGACCATTATTGGCGCGGTCGGGGCCGGCGGCATCGGCCTCAAGCTGATCGAGGCCATGCGCACCAATCAGGATTGGGAGAATGTCGCCTACATGGTGCTGCTGATCCTGATCGTGGTGTTTATCTTCGATAACATTTCGAGTGCCATCCGCAGCCGGCTGATCGGGTCGGGTGGGCACTAGAATTTTCGCTTCGCCTGTGCCGAAATGGGACATGGCGGCAAAGAACCGTGACCTTTGGGCAACCTTCCGCCGTAAGCCGAACTTAAGCGCGCGCCGTTAGGGTCAGGCGAACTCCGTAGTGGGCTTTGCCGTGTACCCTTTTCTTGACTTCTTTTTTCTGCAGCACGACTTCCGCTTTGTCGCGCTGGCTGCAGTGGTTTGCATGGTTGCCGCTTATGCCTGCATGAGCCTGCTGCGCCATGCAACGCGAGTGGCAGGTCGCATGCAGGTCACATGGATCGGGGTGGCGGCGCTGGCCGTCGGCCTCGGTATTTGGTCGACCCATTTCGTCGGTATGCTCGCCTTCCGGCCTGGTTTCAGCCTGAGCTACGACGTAACACTGACAGGCGTTTCCCTGCTGATCGCGGTAGGCCTGTGCGGTTTGGGCATTACAATGGCGACACGGGGTAAGGGCCCGGCTGACCATTTCCTGGGCGGTGCCGTGGTCGGTGTTGCCATTTCGGCGATGCACTACACCGGTATCGCCGCGCTGGTGATGGGCGGCTCAATCGGTTGGAACGGGGGCCTGATTGCCGCTTCGATCATCGCCGGCATGGTGATGGGCGGCCTTTCATTCGTCGCTGCAATGAACCGTCGCCTTCTGGTTGGGGCCCTTTTGCTCACGCTGGCAATATGCGGCATGCATTTCACTGCCATGAGTGCAGCCGACTTTTCTCAGTGTCTTCCACTGCGCATTGGCGGGCAGGTCAGTAATGACTTGATGTCACTGGGCGTCGCGCTGATTTCCCTTCTGGTGCTGGGCATGGCATTTGCCAGCGTGCTGCTCGACGAGGCCGACCGCCGCAGAACCGAACGCGAGAATGCACGGCAACTTGCTGATGCTACGCGCCTTGGCGAGGTCAGCAGGCTACTCGAACTGGCAACTTCCCACATGACGCAGGGCCTCTGCCTGTTCGATACGGACGGATGCCTGCGATTTCACAACGAACGCGCATCTGAGTTGCTGGGCGAGCAGGTGCCGGAGAGCGCAATGCTGGGGCAATCTTTCCGGGAGCTTTCGCTTGCGCTTCAGGGCGGCATAGAAGGCTTGCCTGCCGAGGCCCGCCTTGAGGCGGAGCAGCGGGTAGATGCCATGATGGCTGGCATTGGGCGCGGCGAGGTTATCGACTATGTGCGTACCCTGGAAAACGGTCGGATTGTCCGCTTTCTGCATAGCCCAACCAAGGACGGAGGTTGGGTCACGACGATTGATGATGTGACCGCCGAACAGCGCTCGCAGGCAGCGATAGCCCATCTGGCTTACCACGACTCGCTCACCAACATCCTCAACCGCGCCGCGTTCAACGAGCAGCTGGACATGGCACTCGAAACAGCGGCAGAGACAGACCTCAATTTTGCTGTTGTCGCGATCGATCTCGATCGCTTCAAAGAGGTCAACGACACCCATGGCCATGTCGTGGGCGACCAGGTGCTCAAGACCGTTGCCAGCCGTCTCGGCTCCGGGCTGAAAGAGGGTGAAGTGGTCGCGCGGCTGGGTGGTGACGAATTCGCGGCACTCAAGATGTTCACCAACGTCGATATGCTGCGCGAGTTCATGGCGCGCGTCGAAGCCGCCCTGTTTTCGCCGATAGAAACGGACACGGTCACCATTTTGGGTGCAGCCAGCGTCGGCGTTGCCATTTTCCCTGAAGATGGCAATGAGCGGTCACGCCTGCTCAACAACGCCGACCTTGCAATGTATCGCGCCAAGGCCGAATTTGACCGGCGGGTCTGCTATTACGAGCGTGACATGGACGAGCATGCTCGGGCCCGCCGCGCTATGGCCAAGGATCTTTGGACCGCACTTGAGAAGGACCAGTTCCATCTGGTCTACCAGGTGCAGAAGTCAGTCGCGACTGGCGAGATCAGTGGATATGAAGCGCTGTTGCGTTGGGATCGCGCCGGCCATGGCCCCGTCGGACCTGCCGATTTCATCCCGGTGGCAGAGGAGTGTGGAGCTATCGGCGCTATCGGCACGTGGGTCCTGCGTCAGGCCTGCAAAGATGCCGCATCATGGCCCGAAGGTTACAAGGTCGCCGTCAACGTATCGGGTGCCCAGGTTTGTCAGGTCGATTTGATCGGAACTGTACGCGATGCCCTCATGCAGTCCGGCCTGTCACCGTCGCGGCTCGAACTTGAGGTCACCGAGACAGCCATTATCTCGGACAAGGCTCGTGCACTCCACGTGCTGCGCCAGATCAAGGCCATGGGCATAGCCATCGCCATCGACGATTTCGGGACCGGCTATTCCTCTCTCGACACGCTGCGCAGCTTCCCTTTCGACAAGATCAAGATTGACCGCTCCTTCATGACCGAAGTCGATATGAACGATCAGTCCAAGGCCATTGTCCGCGCGATCTTGGCACTGGGCCAGAGCCTGTCAGTGCCGGTATTGGCCGAGGGTGTCGAGACCAAGGCGCAGCTCGACGTACTGCGGGCCGAGGGCTGCAGTGAAGTTCAGGGCTTCCTGCTGGGACGGCCCGGCATCATCGATTGGAACCTCGATCTTCCGGCCAAGCAGGCTCAGGCCTAGCGCTGCAGGCATGGCTTGGGCACCGCTGCCGTGCCCGGTCCTGGGTTTGGCAGGACCAGCTACAGATGCTAGGACCCGGTGGTACTAGAAAACGCCAGCGGAACCGCCATCGATGGGCAGAGCCTTCGTTCGTCTCAAGGATATTGCCGAACACACCGGGTTTTCGGTGAATACAGTCTCGCTGGCCCTGCGGGACAGTCCGCGTATTCCCCAAGAAACCCGAAGCGCAATCCAGGCCGCCGCCCAGGCGCTGAACTATCTGCCCAACCACATTGCCCAGTCGCTGGTGAGCCGGGAGACGCGAACCATCGGTCTGGTGCTTACCGATCTTGGCAATCCGACCCTGACGCATGTGGCCCAGGCCATCGAACTGCGCCTGGCCGCGAAAGGTTATTCGACTCTGTTCGCCAGCTCCAACAATGACCGTGACGCTGAAGCCAAGGCAATCGAGATCTTCCGCTCCCGCCAGGTGGACGGCATGCTGATCTATTCTCGTGGGCACCGCGATCTCGACCATATCCGGCAATTACGACGCGCCAATTACCCGCTGGTGCTGCTGGTGGGCGACATCGATGCCGATATTGACGTGGTCTGCATCGATGAGCGGGCCGGGGCCCATAAGGCCGTGCGGCATCTGATTGATCTGGGCCACACCAGCATCGGCATGCTCGACGGCGCAGACCGCTTCGGGAACGCCGAAAAGCGCGAGGGTTACCTTCGCGCGTTGAGCGAAGCCGGCCTCACGCCGGCCGCCATCGTCGATCCCGGCGGATTTTCGTCTCAGCATGGCTATGATGCCATGAGCAGGCTGATGGCGGCGCCCGAACGGGTTACGGCGATCTTCGCGGTTACCGACGCCTTGGCGCTGGGCGCGCTGCGCTGGACGCAGATCAAGGGTCTGCGGGTGCCGCAGGACGTGGCGATCATGGGGTTTGACAACATCGAATTCGGCCAGTTTGCCGCGACACCACTCTCGACAATCAACTATGAAGTCGAGCAGGTCACCACGCTGGCTGTCGATCGCCTGCTGGTCCTGATTGGCAGCAAGGATGGGCTGCCGCCGCCAATCGTCACCATGATCGAGCCGGATCTGGTCGTGCGCGAGAGTACAGAGGGTCGCCGCGGCTAGGCGTCGTAGCAGCGTGGATTATTCGCGGCCGCGAAACCGGCGCTGATAGTCTGGATCATAAAGCGCACTCTCGCGGAAATTTTCCGCGCCCAAGCCACGACCAACAAAGATGATCGCCGTGCGTTCCACCGGCGCCTCGGCAAAGCGCTCGACAATGTCCGACAGCGTGCCGCGCATGATCCGCTCGTCCGACCATGAGGCGTGGTAGACAATGGCAACCGGGCAATCGGCGCCATAATGCGGCACCAGCTCGGCGACGACGCCCTCCAGCCCGTGAATGGCCAGGTGGATGGCTAGCGTTGCCCCAGTGGCCCCGAAGGCTGCCAGGGTTTCGCCCGGCGGCATGGGTGAAGCGCGCCCTGAAACGCGGGTGAGCACCAGACTCTGCGCCTCCCCCGGAATGGTCAGTTCGCGCCCCAGCGTCGCCGCAGCGGCAGCAAAGGCAGGTACACCCGGGGTCAGCGTGTAGGGGATGCCTAGTCGGTCAAGGCGTCGCATCTGCTCGGCCACGGCGCTCCACACCGACAGATCGCCCGAATGCAGCCGCGCCACATCCAGACCGGCGGCATGGGCAGCGGCATATTCGGCCTCGATATCATCGAGCGACAGCGGCGCGGTATCGACCAACCGCGCTCCTGGGGCGCACCAGCCCAGCATCTGCGGCGGCACGATGGAGCCGGCATAGAGGCACAC
>JAHJOS010000456.1 GCA_018820005.1 Alphaproteobacteria bacterium
ACTGACGCCACCTGGGTCTTGCCGGGGATATTGCCGCCAATCATCAGCACCACGCCGAATTCGCCCACGGTGTGGGCGAAGGTCATCACCGCGCCGGTGATATAGCCTGGACGAGCAAGAGGAACCGCCACGCGCCAGAAACGCTGCCAGCCGCTGGCACCCAGCGTCGCGGCGGCTTCGAGCGCATCATCGCCGATGGCGGCAAAGCCATTGCGCAGCGGCTGCACCATGAAGGGCAGTGAATAGAAAATGGAGCCGATCACCAGCCCGGTGAACGAGAAGGCCAGGGTGCGACCACCCCAGAGCCCGGCGATCCAGCCGCCCGGCCCATTGGGCCCGAGCGCGATGAGCAGGTAAAACCCCAATACCGTCGGCGGCAGCACCAGCGGCATCGAGACCACCGCCCCCACCAACTCGCGCCAGCGGCTCTGGCTGCGCGCCAGCCACCAGGCGATGGGCGTGCCGACCAGCAGCAGGATCACCGTATTGAGTGCCGCCAAGGCCAGCGTCAGGCGGACCGGTATCCAGATGTCGTCAACAGTCACGCCGCAGGCTCCGCCAATTAGGTCTTATGGGGCAGCGTAGCCCGCCGTCGTGATGACAGCGAGGGCCTTGTCGCTCTTGAGAAAGTCGAGATAGGCCTTGGCGGCCGGGTTGGCCTCCCCGGTCTTGAGCAGCACGGCATCCTGGCGGATGGGTTGGTAGAGGTCCGCCGGCACAGGCCACACGCCAGACTTGCCCACCACCTGGCTGGCCGCGACAAAACCCAGCTCGGCATTGCCCGTCTCGATGAACTGCAGCGTCTGGCTGATGTTTTCGCCCGTCACCAGCTTGGAGGTGACGGCGGCGGTGAGGCCCAGAGCCTCTAGCGCCTCCATGGCGGCGCGGCCATAGGGCGCGGTCGCCGGATCAGCAATGGCCAGCTTGGCAAAGCCATCGGCTGCGAGCACGGCCTTGCCGTCGCTGAGATCAAGCGAGGTGCTGTAGAGCGCCAGGGCGCCCACGGCATAGGTGAACACAGTGCCCTCGACGGCCAGCCCTTCGGCCACGGCCTTGCTCGGGCGCTCGTCATCGGCGGCCAGGAACACCTCGAACGGCGCACCCTGGGAAATCTGCGTATAGAGCTGGCCCGTGGCGCCGAAACTGTAGCTCACCGTGTGGCCGGTCTCGGCAGTGAACAGCGGCGCCAGTTCTTCGGCCACCTTGGTGAAATTGGCGGCGACAGCGACACTGACGCTGTCGGCATGGGCCAGGCTCGACAGGGCAAGGCTGGCCAAAAGGCCCAGGACAAAGACGCGCTTCATGAAAAGAGGACTCGATATGCTCTTCAGGATATATCGAGTTTTGGCAAAGCAGCGGCCGGTCGGCAAGCGTTATTTCTGTTCGGACATATCGAAATAGGCCCGCATCGCTGCCACATCGCCAGCGATGGCCTGGCGGGTGCTGGCCTCGGCCGCGCGATAATGCGCCAGCACGGTTTCCCCGTCCGGTGTGAGATGGGCACCGCCCTGGCTGGCGCCGCCGCGCGAGGATTCCACCAGCGGCCGCCCGAAGCCGGTGTTGAGGGCCTGCACCAGCCCCCAGGCCCGCTTGTAGCTCATGCCCATGGCCTTGCCGGCCGCGGCAATCGAGCCGGTTTCGGCGATCAGCGCCAGGAGGTCTGCCCGCCCCGGGCCGACATAGGCCGTTTCGCTCAGGGTGATCCTGAGATGGGCGAGGCCATCGGGAGGAACCCCGGCCATGTCAGCCGCGCAGGGCGCTCGCCTCGCGGGCCAGCGCCTCGATGCGGCCCCAGTCGCCCGAGGCCAGCGCATCGGCGGGCATGATCCAGCTGCCGCCCACGCAGATCACATTGGGCAAGCCCAGATAGACCTTGGCCTTGGCCGGATCGATGCCGCCGGTGGGGCAGAAGGTGATGTCGGGGAGCGGCGAGGCAAAGGCCTTGAGCACCGGCGCGCCGCCATTGGCTTCGGCCGGGAAGAATTTGAGGAACCCATAGCCGCGTTCTGCCGCCGTCATGGCTTCGCTGGGCGTGGCAATGCCGGGCAGCAGCGGAATGCCGATATCATCGGCAGCGTCGAGAATGCGTGGGGAAATGCCCGGCGACACCATGAAGCGGCAACCGGCGTCGACCGACTGCTTCATATGCAAAGCTGTGCGCACGGTGCCCGAGCCAACTATGGCGCCCGAGACCTTGGCCATTTCTTCCATGACCTTGAGCGCATTGGGCGTGCGCAGCGTCACTTCCAGGATCGGCAGCCCGCCCGCCACCAGCGCTTCGGCCAGCGGCCGCGCCTGGCTGACATCATCAAGAATGATCACCGGCACCACGGGGGCCAGCGACAGGATGGAGCGGATGGCAGCAGTATCTTGTGGCATGAACGGGCCTCTCAAGGGTGCGATGGGCAAGGGTTAGGAGCTTGGCAAATTTACTGCAACCCCGTTCATTGAATTGCGACGCAAAAATCCCTAGGTTCCGCATCGACTTGGGGAGGAAGCAGAACCATGGTGCAGACGATCAATGCGATTACGCCCCTCGATGAGGCGCGCGCCATCCTCGCCGGACAATTCGACCTCAAATATTCCAAGGCCGTGGAACGCGCCACCGCCAAGGTGTTCGATCGGGTGCGGGACAAGATACCCGAAATCGAATGGCCCTTCTATGCGCCGCTGATCTTTCAGATCAATGCGCTCAAAAAGCAGAAGGACGCCGTCATCCTGGCGCATAATTACCAGACGCCGCAGATCTACCACGGCGTCGCCGACATCGTCGGCGACAGCCTGCAGCTGGCTATTGAAGCTACCAAGGTCACCCAATCTGTGATCGTGCAGTGCGGCGTGCACTTCATGGCCGAGACTTCAAAGCTGCTCAACCCCGACAAGACCGTGCTGATCCCCGACAGCCGCGCCGGCTGCTCGCTGGCCAGCTCCATCACCGTCGAGGACGTGCTGGCCATGCGCGCCATGTATCCAGGCGTGCCGGTGGTGACCTATGTGAACACCTCGGCCGCCGTCAAAGCCGTCACCGATGTGTGCTGCACCTCATCCAATGCGCTCGACATCGTCAACCGCGTCGATGGCGACAGCGTCATCATGATCCCAGACCAGTACCTGGCCAAGAACACGGCCAAGAAAACCAAAAAGAAAATCATCACCTGGGCCGGCGCCTGTGAGGTGCACGAGACCTTCACCGCCGAAGATATCTCCGAGCTGCGCCACGCCTATCCCACGGCCAAGATCATCGCCCACCCCGAATGCCCGCCCGAGGTGATCGACGCCGTCGATTTTGCCGGCTCGACCGCTGCCATGATCGACTGGGTCAAATCGACCCGCCCGGCCCGCGTTGTCATGGTCACCGAGTGCTCGATGTCGGACAATGTGGCCAGCGAAACCACCGGCGTCGACTTCCTGCGTGGCTGCAACATCTGCCCGCATATGAAGCGCATCAATCTCGAGAACGTGCTGTGGAGCCTGCACACCATGACCGAGGAGGTCACCGTCCCCGCCGAGATCATCGCGCCGGCGCGCCTCGCCGTGGAGCGCATGATCGAAATGAGCCGCAAGCGCGACTAGCCGGTCCGGTTGGCGCGCCGTGCAAACGCCAGATGGGCCGGGCTGGGCTGGAACAGCGCCTCGTCTGGCACCAGCAGGCGCCCGCCCGGATGCAGCCGTACTGCCACGGCCCGATCCAAAGCCTCCGGCCGGGCGACAACCACGCTATAGTCATCCTCGATTTCGATGATCCCCGCACGGAAAGCCTTGGCCGCATGCTCTTCCAACGCCAGGAAATTGCTGATCTCGAGCGGCCCGCCCAGGGCACGCGGCCTAATGGCGACCACTTCGAGATGGGGATGGATGAGCCCGACATCGGGCAGGAACTGCTCGCCGGTGATGGCGCAACGATAGCGGTAGCTCATCAGCACCACGCGATAGAGCGCCTCATAGGCTTCCAGCGGTGCGCCGGCCTCAAAGCCGCGCTGCCCCTCTTCGCTCCACCCCCGGTCATCACGGGACGTCGCCATTGCCAAGCTCCGGGCTTGCTCCGGAGACAACCTTACGGGCAATTACCTAGTTTGAGAACCACCAGGACCCGACCATGAGCATTTTCGACAATAGCCTGAATGCCGACGGTGCGCTGATCGTCGGGGCGGGCCTGGCGGGCCTGTTCACCGCACTCAAGCTGGCGCCACGCCCGGTGACGGTGCTCTCGCCCAAACCCCTGGGCATGGGCGCCTCCTCGGCCTGGGCGCAGGGTGGCGTCGCCGCAGCCGTAGGCAAAGGCGACAGCAGCCACGCCCACGCGCTGGACACCGAAATGGCCGGCGCCGGCATCGTCGACCATGGCATTGCCGAAAGCGTCACCGCCGAAGCGGCCGCCCGCATCGAGGACCTTGCCCGCTGGGGCACGCCCTTTGACCGCGACGACTTCGGCAATTATGCCCTGGGCAAGGAAGCCGCCCATTCGGCCAATCGCATCGTCAAGGTCGAGGGCGACCGGGCCGGCTGGGCCATCATGCAGGCCATCATCGCAGAAGTGCGCCGCACGCCGTCGATCCGGGTGGTCGAGGGCATTACCGCGCTCAGCCTCGCGCGGGACAATGGCCGCATCGTTGGCGTCTTCGGCCGCCGCCTGGGCGACCGCTATTCCGAGCCGGTGTTCATCCGCGCCCGCGCCACGGTATTGGCCGCCGGCGGCCTCGGGGGCCTCTATGCCGTTACTACCAATCCGCCCGGCGTGCGCGGCCACGCCATGGGCATGGCGGCCCGGGCCGGCGCCCTGATTGCCGACGCCGAGTTCGTGCAGTTCCACCCCACCGCCATTGCCACCGGCGCCGACCCGGCGCCGCTTGCTACCGAGGCTTTGCGCGGTGAAGGCGCCATCCTGGTC
>JAHJOS010000457.1 GCA_018820005.1 Alphaproteobacteria bacterium
CGTTCGAATTGCCTCGCCCGCTCCAGATGGACCAAATGGCGGATCACTCCGCCGCAGATGAATGGCAGCGCGGGCGTAGCTCAGGGGTAGAGCATAACCTTGCCAAGGTTAGGGTCGAGGGTTCGAATCCCTTCGCCCGCTCCAAATCTTCTCCTTCGCAAGAGAAGACACGATGAAAAGGCCGGACAGCAATGTCCGGCCTTTCGTCTTTTCTGATTGCCAGTTTGAGCTGGCTAACCGGCAGGCAGGCCAGGCACGGGAATGCCGAAGGTCTGGGCCAGCAAAACCACGTTCAGCGACAAGACCACGCCGGCGGCAACAAGAGCCAATATGCGCAGCAGCAAGCCGCTGCGGAACGAGCCCATGATATCGGCGCGACTGGTAAAGATGATCAGCGCCACCATGGGCACCGGCAGGGCGATGGAAAGCACCACCTGCGACAATATCAGCGCCTTGGTGGCATTGATGCCCAGGGCCACCACGACAAAGGCAGGCACCATGGTGATGAGGCGGCGGAACCACACCGGCAGCCGCACCCTGATAAAGCCCTGCATGATGATCTGACCAGCCATGGTGCCGACAACCGAACTGGAGATGCCAGAGGCAATCAGCGAGGTGAGAAAGACACCCGCCGCCGCTGCGCCAAGCAAGGGCGTGAGCACATGATAGGCCGTTTCGATTTCAGCGACGTCGCTATGGCCGGCGTGGAAGGCGCTGGCGGCCATCATGACCATGGCCATGTTGACCAGCCCCGCCACGGTGAGCGCCACAACCACCTCGATATTGGAGAAGCGCAGCAGTTTGCGGCGGTCGGCATCATCACGCAACCGAACCCGGTTCTGCGTCAGGCCAGAGTGAAGATAGATGGCGTGCGGCATCACCGTGGCGCCGACGATGCCCACTGCAATGGTGAGCGCTGTGCCGTCCGGCAAGGCCGGCGTCACCATGCCCAACGCCGCATCGCCCCAGGCAATGGGCGCGAAAAAGGTCTCGAGAAGATAGCAGAGGCCAATCACGCTCACGAGCGCGCCAATGATAATCTCCATGGGGCGAAAGCCGCGGCCTTCGACCATCAGTATGCCGTAGGTGACAATGGCGGTGACGATCATGCCCGCCATCAGCGGCATGCCAAAGAGCAGGGACAGGCCAATGGCGCCGCCGAGAAATTCCGCCAGGTCCGTCGCCATGGCCGCGATTTCGCTGACGCCCCACATGACCCAGACGACCGGCCGGGGAAAATGGTCACGGCACAGCTCGGCCAGATTGCGCCCGGTGACGATGCCCAGCCGCGCCGAGAGCGCCTGAAACAGCATGGCGATGAGATTGGCCAGAACCACGACCCAGAGCAGGGTATAGCCGTAGCCGGCGCCGGCCTGGATATTGGTCGCGTAATTGCCCGGATCCATATAGGCAACCGAGGCCACAACGGCCGGGCCAACGAACAGCAGCATGGCCTTTGGACCACGCCGCGTGCCGGCAAGCACCTCTGCCATGGCCGACTGTGCCCGCAGTGTCGAGGTTTCTGCCATGATGAAATTCTACCATTGTCGGCATGATGCCGATTGGCGGAAATATAGCCTTGGCTTCATTGCTGTCAACATGCATCATCTTGACGCCTCGACTGATGATGGCGAAGCCGCTAGAATTGCGATCGTCACAGGCACCGGCTCACAGAAGCGCGGGCTCTGGCCACACGATTTTGACCCTGGGAGGGTGCCGATGAGCGACGACGAGCCGGACACCGATCAGACCTTCCACCATGCCGAGCGCTTCAGCCGGGCCCGTGCGGCGCAGGCCGTTGCCCTGCTGGAGGACTATGCTGAAATGATCGGCGACCTGATGGCGGAGGCCGGGGAGGCACGGGTGGCCGACATTGCCGCGCGCATGGGGGTTACCCATCCTACGGCAACCAAGGCCGTCGCCCGGCTCAAGCGCGAGGGGCTGGCGGTATCGCGACCCTATCGGGGCGTGTTTTTGACCGAGGCCGGACAGACGCTGGCCGACCATGTGCGGGCCCGCCATCGTATCGTCGTTGATCTATTGATCGCCGTGGGCGTGCCGACAGAGACGGCTGAACTGGATGCCGAGGGGCTGGAGCACCATGTCTCGACGCAGACCCTGGCAGCGTTCAAACAGTATCTGGACACCTCCAGGCGCGGTGACTGAGGGGACGGTCGGGCCGAGGAGCCCGACCGATGCGACGCGCGGCTAGGGCAGCTTGTGCCCGGCGGCGGTGAAGAGGCGATACCATTCCTGGCGCGTCAGCGTGACATCGGAGCCGGCGGCTGAATCCTTGACGCGGGTGGGATTGGTGGTGCCGAGCACGACCTGAATATTGGCCGGGTGGCGGGTAATCCAGGCCACTGCAATGCCGGTGGGGGTGACGCCATACTGGCTGGCCAGATCATCGATGGCGTCGTTGAGTTCGGCGAAATTTTCGCGATCGCCCAGGAAGACCCCATCAAAAAAGCCCTTCTGGAAGGGCGACCAGGCCTGGAGCATCATCTTGTTGATGCGCGAATATTCGAGCAGGCCATTGTCGCGGCTGATCGACTGATCCAGCCCGGCCATATTGGCGGCGACGCCCTGAGCAAACAGGGGGGCGTGGGTGATGGAGAGCTGCACCTGATTGGCCACCAGCGGCTGTGTGACGGCAGTCTTGAGCAGTTCGATCTGGCCGGGGGTCTGGTTGGAGACGCCGAAGTGGCGCACCTTGCCCGCCGCGGCCAGCTTGTCGAAGGCGGAGGCGACTTCTTCAGGCTCCACCAGCGTATCGGGCCGGTGCAGCAGCAGCAGATCGAGATAATCGGTGCGCAGGGCCTTGAGCGAGCCGTCGACTGACTTGAGGATGTGATCTTCGGAGAAATCAAAGTAACCGGGGCGGATGCCGGCCTTGGACTGGATGAAGACGGCATCGCGCTCGGCAGCCGAGAGGGTGACGGCCTCGCCAAAGCGGGCCTCGCAGGCATGGCGCGAACCGCCATAGATATCGGCATGGTCAAAGACATTGATGCCGGCGTCGCGGGCGGCGCCGAACAGTGTCTGCACCTCGGTATCGCTCATCTTGACGATGCGCATCAGCCCCAGGACGACGCTGGAGAGGACGCGGTCTGAATGGGGCAGGCTATAGGTCTTCATGGATCAGTATTCCGGAATCACGAGGCACAGAGGTCCGCTATGTTAACGCTAACATAGCGTCGCGGCGACCACCAATTTGCCCCCCCCTGATCTCACGATGGATCGCGGCTGGCGTGCCCCAGCAGGCCCACCAGCTCGGCCGCTGCAGCTGCCCCTGCCCGGTTGGCGCCGATGGTGGAGGCGGAGGGGCCATAGCCGACCAGATGGATGCGCGGATCGCGCGCGACCTGGGTGGCCAGGCGCCCGGTCATGGTGATGCCGCCCGAGGGCTCGCGCAATTGCAGCGGCGCCAGATGGTCCAGCGCGCTGCGGAAGCCGGTGCACCACAGGATGACATCGACATTAAGCGTGGTGCCATCGTTCCAGCGCACACCAGTGGGGGTGATGGTATCGAACATGGGTTGCCGGTTGAGCACGCCGCGCTGCTGCATGGCGGCGATGGCCGGCGTCATGGGCAGGCCCGTGACCGAGACCACCGAATTGGGCGGCAGGCCGGCGCGCACGCGATCTTCCACCAGCTTGACGGCCGCACGGCCTGCGTCCTGATCAAAGGGTCCCTCACGAAAGCGTGGCGGCGTGCGGGTGACCCAGCTGGTGCGGGTGACCAGGGAGATCTGATCGAGCAGCTGGATGGCCGAAATGCCGCCCCCGACGATGAGCACGTGCTGGCCGGCAAAGTCCTCGGCCGTGTGGAAATCATGGGTGTGCAGCTGCCGCCCGGCAAAGCTGTCGTGACCGGGATAATCGGGAATATAGGGCTTTTCCCAGGTGCCGGTGGCATTGATGATGCCGCGGGCAGAGAGCAGGCCGTCATTGGTTTCGATGCGCAGGCGTTCGCCGCGATTGCACACCAGATTGACGGCAACGGGCCGCTGCACCGCCAGATCGAACCGCTCCTCATAGGCCGCGAAGTACTTTGGCACCGCAACCGAGGCGAGGGCAGCGGCATCATCGCCCGCTGTTTCGGCAAAGCTCATGCCGGGCAGGTCATGCACACGGTTGACGGTGGAAAGGGTCAGCGAGGGCCAGCGGTATTGCCAGGCGCCGCCGGGCTGCGGCGCTGCATCGAGCACGGCAAAGTCGCGTCGGGGCTGCAGACCCAGGCGCGTCAGGTGATAGGCAGCGCTCAGGCCGGCCTGACCGGCGCCGATGACAACGATATCGCGCTTGAGGGCGATGCGAACCGCCGGTTGTGATTGCGCCAAGCCCTTGCTCCCGCCTGATTATATGCCCATGTTGGGTGCGCGAGGCGCGATGGCAAGTCGCGCTGGCACCTGCCGATAGCGGCGCTTGCCCAATGCAAGGAGATGCACGATGACCCATGTAACCTATGACGTGGTCGAACACGACGGCGGCTTTGCCTATAAGGTGGGGGAAGTGTATTCGGAAACCTTCCCATCCCATGAGGCCGCCCATGCGGCGGCGACGGCTGCTGCGATGCGCCAGCAGCTGGGCGGGGCCACCGCCGCCATTCAGTATCAGGATGGCAATGGCCGCTGGCATGAAGAACTCGCCGAGGGCGGCGATCGTCCTGAGACCGAAGTGGATGACGACCTCAAGGATTGAGCGACCTGGGCTGCCCTCGCGCAGGGGCAGTACATTTTGGAACACGCGAACGAAGCGCCGCTTGACGGGCCGCGCATCCCCGATGTGGATTGACCAGAGCGCAGAGCAGGTCTCTGCCTGCCTGTGCCCTCGGGGCATGCCCTCGTCCCGCATATTTGAAAGGCCATCTCCTTGAGCAAGATCATCCTGGTTACCGGCGCCTCGACAGGGCTGGGCGTCGCCTTCGCCGTTCAGGCTGCTGCCGCTGGGCACACTGTCTACGCCAGCATGCGCAACCTCGATAAACGCGCAACGCTCGATGCGGCAGTGGCCGCTGCCGGCACGTCGCTGAACCTGCTTCAACTCGACGTGCAGGACAGCGCCAGCGTGGACGCGGCTGTGGCGACCGTGATGGCCGAACAGGGCCGCATTGATGTGCTGGTCAACAATGCCGGCGCCGGCTTTGCCCGGTCCACAGAGCAGGCGAGCGAAGACGAAATCGCCTGGGTGATGGACGTCAATTATTTTGGCGTGGTGCGCTGCACCAAGGCGGTGCTGCCCCATATGCGCCAGGCGCGCAGCGGCCATATCATCACCATTTCATCGGTCGGTGGTCTGGTGGGGCAGCCGTTCAACGAGCTCTATTGCGGTGCCAAATTCGGGGTTGAAGGCTATATCGAGGCACTGGTGAGCTATGTGACGCCCAGCTTCGGGATCAATTTCACGCTGGTGGAGCCGGGCGGGATCTCAAGCGAGTTCTTCAATTCAGCCCTCAAGGCGATGCAGGCGTCCGGCGGCATATTGGAGGACGAATATGGACCCGCCATGCAGGCCTATCTGAGCGGCTCGGCGGCACGGCGGGCAGGCCGAGCGAGGCGTAGAGCGGGCTCTGCTGCGCCTTCGCGAGCTCGATCTCGAGAGCCGTGCGCGCA